>CAMWUR010000017.1 GCA_947177485.1 uncultured Helicobacter sp. | reverse complement strand
ATTGTGCTCCGCACGGACTATGTCAATGCTCCACAGCGCTGCGTCTCCATAAATTGCCTTTGGCATGAATGGAGACGTGTGCGTTGTGGTTGGGGAATCAAAATTAATGGGCAATAGTAGAATTGGAGGTGTGGTTTTAACCACACAAAAT
Organism: uncultured Helicobacter sp.; assembly: GCA_947177485.1. Classification (GTDB taxonomy): domain Bacteria; phylum Campylobacterota; class Campylobacteria; order Campylobacterales; family Helicobacteraceae; genus NHYN01. The sequence goes on along the minus strand of CAMWUR010000017.1, from coordinate 36,788 downwards.
AAAATCATAGAGAGTTATTCTAATATTTCTTTTTGTTATAAATAATTGCAGCAAATTATTTCTTAAATGTCTTACGTGTAAGTTTTACGTTATATGCTTTAGCAGCACCTTTGCTTTTTTCTGGAATCTCTATAAGCTCAAGAAATGGAAGTTTAGCTACCAACTTTCCCAACCCCTTGAAACCATAGCTACGTACATCAAATGAGGGGTATTTGTTGTTAATATGATGTCCAAGATTCCCCAAGTAAACCTCTTCACCATCAGGATTTATTGCTAGAATAACTTCTTGAAATATTTTGTGCAATTTTTCTTGCTCATCTTTATCTAGTTGTAAATTGCTATCATTTTGTGAAACAATATCATTTCTTAAATTTTCAATAAAAATAAATTTATCACATGCATTTGTTAATGCCTCTGGTGTTTTTCCTTCACCAAAGCCATAAACTTTAAGCCCGCTCTCACGAATTCGCCGCGCAAGATGAGTAAAATCACTATCTGATGAAACAATACAGAATCCATCAAGATTTTTTGCATGTAGCAAATCCATTGCTTCAATCACAAAAGCAATATCGCTTGAGTTTTTATTTTGTGTAAAATGGAAATTCTGCTCTGCTTTAATGCCATGTTTTAGTAGAATTTCTTTCCATTTTTCATTAAGCTCTTTCCAATCTCCATACGCACGCTTAATGCATGCCGTCCCAAAAGATGCGATTTCGCTAAAAATATCATCAATTGCAGCATACGAAATATTTTCCGCATCAATCAGAACAGCTAGTCTTTCATTTCGAATCGTATCATCTATTCATACGTCTCAAAAAACTTGTCGAGTTCGTCTTTTCTGCTCATGATAAATTATACCACAAAAGAGCAATACTTATTCCAATCGCCCAATCGTCTCAATCAGCTCCATTGGCGTGAGCGCATAGCTCGCGCTTGTGATATGACGCGCAGCGAGGGTATGGGCAAGGCTGCCTTGCACAGCAGCCTCAAAACATTCAAGACCTTGGGCAAGTAATGCGCTCACAAGCCCGCTTAACACATCACCGCTGCCAGCTTTCGCAAGCGCTGGTGTGCCGAAATAATTTACGGCGATTTTATTGCCTTGCGCGATGATGGGGTTTGCGCCCTTCAGCAGCAACGTTGCATTAGGATAACTATGCGTAAAAAGCCGCACAAAGCGGAATCTGTCGCGTTGGAGCTCAAGTACCTCGCAATCAGCAAGCCCAAGCAAGCGCATGAGCGCGACAAATTCTTTGGGGTGCGGCGTAAGGATAACATTAGGATTTTTTTCGAGGATTTCTTTGGTGATGTCTTGATAGAGAATATCCGCATCAAGAAGCACAGGGCGCGAAAGCAAAATATTGCGCACGCCCTTGCGGTCATGGAGTGCAAAATCGCCAAGCCCCATGCCGATGGCAAGCGCAGCAGGATTGTTGGGTAAGCTTTGTGTATGCACCATCTCGGGAGGAACGTTGGCATTTTTATCACCAATAATCGTTACGATGCCCACGCCAAAGCGAAATGCCGACAGGGCAGAGAGAATTGCCGCACCCTCTTTTTGTCCCATAAACACGACCAAATGTCCAAAGCTGCCTTTGTGGCTGTTGGAATTACGTTGTCTGCGGCTTGGAAGCTGCAAATCTTTCTCTTCGAGCAAAACGCCGTGCGGCATGTCGAGCAGCTCGAGCATCTGGGGCGAGATTCCAATCGAGCAGATATGAATCTTGCCAACATAATCCTTCGCCCTATCGCCGAGTAAACTCTCGCGGCAAACGCCCATCACACAGCTATATTCAGCACGAAATGCCATCCACATCACATCACCATCATTACCGATTCCACTCGGTACATCGCATGCAATCTTGAGCCCCTTCAAGCTATTGAGCCATTCAATCACTTCGCATGCTTTGTCATCAAGCGGACGATTGAGCCCGCTGCCATAGAGTGCATCAACGATAATATCAACATCTTTTGCCCATTCGCGCAACGAGATATTCTCGAAAGTATCCAAGAAAGTTTTGATAGAAATATCGGGGCTTAGGTGGTCATTGCAATATTCGATTCGCAGCGCACTCACGCGCTCAAACTGCAATGTGCAAAGCTCACTATACGTCCCGAAGGGCATGTAAATCACGATGTCATATTCGCCCTGCAAAATGCGCGCAAGCGCGAGCCCATCGGCACCATTGTTGCCTGGTCCTGCAGCGATGAGCAGCTTATGTCTGCCTTCGCCTCGCGGTTGGATATTTCTCTCACGCACAATATTGCGGATAAAGTTTGCGAGGCTATGGGCAGCATTCTCCATCAAAAGCTCGCTCGTGAGGAGATATTCCTCGCAAGCCTTACGTTCTAAGAGTTTTATGTCATGGTAAAACTTCATCATCTCACTCGTCCTTTCGTTGCATTTTAACATAAAAAAATTAAAGTAATCTATAATATAGAATTGCAAATGCGTTGCATTTGCTGTCGATTGGCAAGTCATTGTTTGCGGTGGGTATTAGCTCTATCCACACACCGAGTGCCTCAAAATGCACATCACACCCGAGCATGGCAGCAATGCCATCGGTAGTGCTGTGGGTGCATTGCACAAAGGCAGCATTATCCACGCAATCGACGTGCCATTCACACTTGGCGATGAGCAAGGAAACGAGAGCTTTTTCTTGGGCGCGGGCGAAAGCGCGTGCAAGACGCCGATGATTTTAAACGAGCGCAAGAACCTTTGCGTGTATTTCAATGGACAGCCCACAAGCGGACTATCCGACATCATTGTGCTCTTTAGCAACCCAACAACGCATAATCAGGATTTCTAGGAGTGGCAAGAGTGGATAGAAAAAAGCTCCCCTACAATGTGTAGGGGAAGCGAGGTGTGCAAACAAAAACACCTTTAGAGCCATTGTTTAATGGCTAAAGCAATCTTTAAGACAAGATATGCTATAACTAAAAGTTGTGTAATTGTTTTCATATTGCATCACCCCCTTTCACAAGGAGGATTTGCAAACCACCTCACAAGGAGCGCCAACTCCTTGTGGGAGATTCGCACCTTGCAAGAATATTCTACCCAAACAATCCTAAAAATCCTTTGTAACACACACAAAGGACAAACATGGACACCAAAAAACCAACCAAAAAACCGACAAAAGCAGAAACAGAATCGTTGTTGTCTGAAGCGCAATCGAGTGAGACCAACGCAGAGGCAGAGACAACACCACAAGAACCCAAAGCAATCGATACAACAAATCTTGAGGCGAACTTCACAACCAACCAAAGCGAGCGAACGTGTTTAATTTGCTATCTGCCATTCGAAAGATTTCAAAAGCAAATCCCCAAAATAAATGAGAAAATTTCATAATTAATAACTTTTATGATATAATAAAATTTCTATTTTAAAACAAGGAGAAATGACATGGCTAAAACATTTACAACTGCCACAGGCACACCTATTGGTGATAACCAAAACTCGATGACAGCGGGCAAACGAGGACCAACGCTTTTGCAAGACACATGGTTGCTTGAAAAACTTGCACATTTTGACCGCGAGAGAATCCCTGAAAGAGTCGTGCATGCCAAAGGTAGCGCGGCGTATGGCGAGCTGACAATCACCAATGACATCACGCAATATTCTAAAGCAGAACTTTTTAGTAAAGTCGGCAAAAAAACTAAAGCGCTTTTACGTTTTTCAACCGTTGCAGGCGAGAGGGGCGCAGCAGACGCCGAACGTGATGTGCGCGGGTTTGCACTCAAGCTTTACACAAACGAGGGCAATTGGGATATTGTTGGCAACAATACACCTGTCTTTTTTATCAAAGACGCTGTGAAATTCCCTGATTTTATCCACACACAAAAGCGCGACCCCAAGACCAATTTGCGTAGCAATACGGCAGCATGGGATTTTTGGAGCTTGCACCCCGAGAGTGTGCATCAAGTAACGATTCTCATGAGCGACCGCGGGATTCCACGCAGTTACCGCGAAATGCATGGATTTGGAAGCCACACGTATAGTTTTATCAATGCGAAAAATGAACGTTTTTGGGTGAAGTTTCATTTCAAATCATTGCAGGGAATCCATAACCTCACAAACAAAGAAGCGGCAGCCATTGTCGCAAACGACAGAGAGAGTCATCAGCGCGATTTGTTCGAGAATATCGAAAAGGGGAATTATCCCAAGTGGCGATTCTGTGTGCAGATTATGCCCGAAAGCGATGCGCCAAAATATCGGTTCAATCCTTTTGATTTGACAAAAGTCTGGAGTCATAAAGATTACCCGCTCATCGAAGTAGGGATTTTGGAGCTCAATAAGAATCCGCAAAACTATTTTGCCGAAGTCGAGCAAGCGGCGTTTAATCCTGCAAACATCGTTCCCGGAGTAGGGTATAGCCCCGATAAAATGTTGCAAGGCAGGCTTTTTAGCTATGGGGATACGCAACGTTATCGTTTGGGAGTGAATCATACGCAGCTCCCTGTCAATGCACCGATTGCGCCCATAAGCAACACGCATCGCGATGGATTCATGCAGCAAGGCGCATTTGGTGGTGCACGCAATTATCAGCCAAGCTTTTATAATGACTATGCGGAGGATTCTAACGCGCTTGAGCCTGCATTGCGCACAGACGGCGGCGATGTGGCGGATAGATACAATCACCGCGATACAGAGGACGACTACTTCGTGCAAGCTGGGGATTTGTATCGCTTAATGAGCGCGGAGCAAAAAGAAGCGTTGTGCCAAAATATCAAGGACGCAATGGAAGGCGTGCCAACAGAGATTAAAAAGCGACAAATCGAGCATTTCAAAAAGGCTGACCCAGCGTATGGCAAGCGGGTTGCCGAGCTCGTTCTCTAGGAATTGTAGCTCATTCCTATTCCGAGACGCATTTTATGATGAGACGCAGCAATCTATGAGAAGCGAGAGACATCGATTGCTTGCGTTCGCGGTGCAATAGGGGCAAGATTTTGTGCCATAGTTGCTGCTTGCCTTAATTGTGCTGCCCAAACTCAACTAAAAAAACTCCCAATTCCTTCATCATTGCAGACATGCAGACTACACGTGGTTACATTATTATAAAAATATAGTAAAAATAAGTCCTATTTATATTTTAAGCCATAAAAAAGTTTTTTTGTGGAATAATATCAATTATGATAACTAGATTTATTTTGGAGTTTCTATGGAAATGTTGGATTATAAGAGGATAGGGGATTGTTTTGCATATCTCCAATCACGTGGTGGTATCGTACAGCTCGATACACAAGGCAGGTCGATTATGAGCAATGGCACATGCAAAAGTTTCTATCGAGAAACGATTCGCAAAATCAATGCGTATGATGCGCTAGCAGGGCCAAAAAATGATTTATTCGATTGCCATGTTGTGCTTGTGCCGATGGGCATAGACGAGATTCTGCTTTATGAGAATCGCGAGAAAATCGCGGCTTTTTTGGAAAAGGGTGGAATCCTTTTGAGTTTCACGCAGAATTGCAAGGAATGGCTCGCGGGCAATTCGCTCTATATCGCGAGTCAAACGCCGATTCGCATGCGCGAAGTGCGCACATGTGGACATGAGATTACGCATGGCGTGAAAGATTATGACATCAACTATCGCCGCGGTGTCAAGGGGTTCTTTAGTCGTGGCTATTTTCTACCGCCCCCCAATGCATGTGTTTTTTTGAAAGATAGCGAAGGACAATGCGTTGCCTATATCGATAGACAGAGCACAAAAGGTGTGATAGTCTGCACAGCAGGAGCGGACTTATTGGGCTATGGATTATATGAAAGTAGCACAGCAAAACGCATGGGGCTCAATCTCATGCTATGGATTGCAAAAGTTTTGAAGGAGAAGGAATGAAAAAGGCAATTATTACAGGTGGTTCATGTTATCACGAGGGGCTTTTTAGTGCGGTGAATGGAAAGTTCGCGCTGCTTTTTGATGAGAAAATCTATCTCCCAAAGTTACATCAAACCGATCTTTCAGGATTTGATTGTGTTGTGATTGCCTCGCGTCTCAATCTCGAATTTCTTATGCAAAATGCGCAAAAATTTGAGGATTATCTTAGCAATGGTGGCAATATCGTTTCTTTTGGTGAGGTGCTCGAACCCTATCTACCATTTGTACGTTTTAGTGAAAGTGAAGTGAATTTTTGGTGGTGGATTCATGAAGGAGCGGATTTACCTCTTTATGCGTTCGATGAGAGCAATGAGATATGGAATTTTTTGAGTCTTCAAGAATGCAAATGGCATTATCATGGTGTCTATGATGTTGATGAAGGTTGTGAGAGAATCTTGGTTGATGAGATTGGACGCAATATTATGTATAAGGATAGCTACCATTTCAAAGGAACGATGTATATCACCTCGCTTGACCCAGATTTTCATATTGGACAGGGGTTTATGCCCACAACGATTCCGTTTTTAGAAAAGTTTATGCGATGGGTGGAAGCGGATATTAGAAAGGAGAGAGCATGCTAAAAACAAATATCTTGCGCGTATTTTTTCTTGTTTGTTTGGTGGCTTTGCCTTTGCATGCGGCGCAAAAAGTTGCCGTGATTGGGCTTTGGCCTCTCACGTCTGTGCTTGCTTTTTGGACGGACGCAAGACTTATCTATATCCCCAAGGCGTCTTATAACGCAATGGAACATTCTCTTTCAAACAAATATGCCCCGAAGTATAAAGAAGCAAAAGTAGGCAATAGCGAGAATCTCGAAGAGCTCCTAAGCCTCAAGGCAGATCTCTATATCTGCCCAAAATCAAATATCAAGATTTGCAATGGATTAGAAAACGCGGGAGCGCGCACGGTGAAGCTCACGACAAATGTGGACAAGCATAATTCCAAAAAAGTCTTGCAACATTGGCTCGATAGTCTCGCGCCCTACTTTCCGATTGAGCAAAAAAATAGGGACATCATTAATGATATTACCCAAACAGAAGATAGGATTTTAGAAGCAACCAAAGACACAAAAAAGCCTAAAGGCATTGTAATTCATCGAATGGATAAGAATATTGCCGCAGGAATCTTTGCAGATTATCTATTGCAATATAGCGGCGCAGAGAATGCTTTGGGCTATATGCAAAGCGGCGAAGTGGGAATGGAAGAAATCTATCGTATGAATCCGGAGATTATCTATATCTCTAATTTTACACCGCTGTTACCAACGGATATTCTAGAATCAAAAGCATGGCAGAATATTGATGCTGTGAAAAATGGACGTGTTTATAAGCTCCCGCTTGCAACCTATCGTCCCTTTGCTCCAAGTCTTGACATTAGTCCTGTGCTTTTGTTTATGGCACAGAAGAATCACCCTGAACTCTTTAAGGACATGGATATTGGAGAGATATACAGAAAACACAGCAAGAAATTCTATGGAATTGATTTGAACGAAGAAGATATCAATGCGATTCTAAACCCAAACCCAAAAGCGGGTATTTTAAATTAAAGGAAATGAATGAAAAATATAGTTCTAATGAGTGGGCTTACGTCCATATTTCTTTTTGCTCAAGAGATACAAACTCTTGATAAATCTGTTGTTTCTGGAAATATTGTTGATATGAATGACATCTCTTGGAATATTTCTGAATTCCAAGCAGAGCAACCTACAAAAAGTGTGAGCTTGATTGATAGACGTGCATTGCTTGAGACCAATAATGGCACAGGAGGAATTCAAGCCGCACTTGAAAGTGTGCCGGGTATTGTCTATGCGCGCACAAGTGGTTTAGGCGGGCAGATTAGCATTCGTGGTATGAATTCTAACAATACACGTTCGATTATCGCCATCGATGGTGTCAAGGTGCGTGGACGTAGCACGCTTGAATTTAACCTAATAGACCCTATGGCTGTCGATAGCATAGAAATCATTCGAGGTGCTGCTTCGACAATCTATGGTTCAAGTGCCATGAATGGTGTTGTCAATTTCAAAACAAGGCGATTTAGAGGTGATGTGAATGCACCATTTAGCATAGTTGCACGTGTGCGGAGTTTGGAATATAACACGGTCAATTATGGCACAGCGGGACGGGCAGAACTGATTGGTGGGGGCGATGGTTGGGATATTTTGCTCGGAGCGCATGGGCGCAATGCGTCAAATTTTCGCACTCCTGAAGGTGTTGCTCCCGATTCGCATTACCAAAGTTATGGCGCAGACTTTAATATTGGCTACACAAAAGGGAAAGTACGCTATTATGCACAGGGTCGATTTCAGAGCGCAAGCTCCCATGACGCAGCCTCTGTCTTTAACCGCCCCGGGACATCGTATGATGCACACATGAAAGAAGATCCACTCACCGAGCATTATCTTCGAGCGGGTGTAGAAATTTATGATATAGGTTTTGCTGATAAGATAGATACTTTTGCTTATTTACGGCGATATAATACCGATATTTGGGTGGATACACTTGCAATTGGTGGTTCGTATTATCATAGAAAAGTGTATGATACATATAGTGCTGGTGGGCGCATTCATTTTGATAAAAATATCTCTGGACATGAGCTAAGTTATGGTTTCAATATTGATAGTGCTATTAGTCCAAAATCATTGACAGATGAATATCTCACTCCAAATCCGAGAGTGTTAAAAAACTCGCGCGATACAATGCAAATCGAAATCGCACCCTACATTAAAGATGATTATGCTATTACCAAAAGTCTTATCTTATCGGGCGCATTGAGATATGATTATATCATCATCAAAATTGGTGATAAACATTCAAGCGTTGAAGATGCAGATTCCACAGGTGAAATCACCCGTTTTCTTGATTCAAATTCTGATAAAATAACGGGTGCATTTACAGGGAGTGTTGGTGCGACATATTTTATTAACAATCGTTTTTCTTTTGTGGCAAATGCAGCGCAAAGCTTTCTTTCTCCGGGGACAAGTGGTATGTTTCCAAATGCAACAACAGAGGCAAATCTGGATTTAAAATCTGAAACGGCACAAACGTATGAAATAGGCGGGAGAATCCATGATAAAAATCATTATGCTTCTTTGGTTTTTTATCGCACAAATTATACAGATATGATTCAAAGTGTTCTTTTAACAAATGGAAAAACGCAATCGCAAAATGTTGGGGAAGCTTATGTGCAAGGAATTGAGCTTGAAAGCAAGCATCGATTCTATGATATAGAGCTTGGATTGAGTGGGGCGTATACTTATGGGCAGAACAAAACTGCAAATCGTCCGCTAAGTTATATCTCACCTTTTGCAGGTAGAATCCAATTTGCCTATCATCTCCCATTTGGAAGTGCAAAATGGATTCAAAGATATTATCAAGGCAAAACAAGGATTGATGCCACACAGGAAAGAAAGACATCATCTTATACAATGAGTGATGTCAACTTCGCATTTCATCTAGGATATTTTAACTCTAGTCTTAAGGATATGGATATGATTGTTGGTGTTGAAAACCTATTTAATCAAAAAGGGCGCAACCCTGCTACACAAGAGAATATTCGCTATGCACAAGCATTGACAAATCCACTTCTTGAACCCGGAATCAATGGGTTTGTGAAGTTTGTTTATAATTACTAATGCGCTATTTAGTTTGTTTGATAATCCTAATTGCATTAGGATTTTGGGTGCTTGGACTTGGAAGGTATGCAATTAGTTATGCAGAAATATTTGGGATTCTTCTAAAAACAATTCAAGGTGATGTTCTTGAAGATAATCTTGCCTATATTATTTTAAATGTGCGCCTCCCACGCGTCATTCTTGCCATTTTTGTAGGCGCATCTTTGGGAATTGCGGGCGCATCATTTCAGGCAATTTTTCGCAACCCTCTTGCTTCGCCCGATATTTTGGGTGTTGCGAGTGGAGCAGGTTTTGGCGCGGCTTTGGCATTGCTTTTGGGGTTGAGTACTACTTTGCTCACATTCTTTGCGTTTGTATTTGGCATCCTAACACTCGTACTGACGCTTTTTGTTGCTCGCGATTCAAGTAATAGAATGATGATAATCTTAGGCGGGATTATCATTTCCGCCTTGTTTCAAAGCCTGATTTCTTTGCTCAAATATCTTGCCGACCCGCAAGATTCTTTGCCAACTATCACCTATTGGCTTCTAGGTTCACTCACGGTCAGCGACTTGACACAATGCCTCTTTTGTTGTGCAGGCATGTTTTTGGGTGCATTGGTGCTGTTTGTCTATCGTTGGAAGCACAATCTTTTAATGCTTGATGACTTTGAGGCACGAAGTCTTGGGCTTAATGTTGCAAGGATTCGTCTTCTGTTTATTTTTGCTTCAACTTTGATTGTTGCATGCGTGGTGAGTATTTGCGGAATCATTGGTTGGGTTGGGCTCATTATCCCTCATATTGCAAGGATTCTTTATGGGAGCAATATGGCTTCTGTAATGCCCCTTAGCCTCTTTGTTGGCGCAATTTTTATGCTCCTCATCGACACAATGAGTCGTTCACTAAGTGCCGAGGAGATTCCCATCTCAATTCTAAGTGCTATTGTTGGCGCATTTTTGTTTCTTGTGATTCTTTATCGTTCAAAAGGAGTGGTTAAGTTATGAAATGTTTTCGCGTTGAAAATGGTGCATTTTATCGTGGTAATAAGGTTATTTTTTCAGAAATGACTTTTGAAATAGATTATAGAGAGATTCTTGCTGTTCTAGGTTGCAATGGTGTGGGTAAAACAACATTGATTCAATGTTGCATGGGATTTTTAAAATGGAAAAAGGGGCAGAGTTATTTACAAAATCAACCCATTTCTTTAATGTCAAGCAAAGAACTATTTTCAAAAATTGCCTATATTCCCCAAGCAAAAAATTTAAATATTGGCTTGAGTGTTTTAGATATGGTGCTGCTTGGCTGCAATACATCTATCCATTTTTGCCCAAAAAAAGAGCATATTGAAAAGGCAAAATTGACACTAGAAACACTTGGAATCTTTCATTTACATCATCAAACATGTGATTGTTTAAGTGGTGGCGAACTCCAAATGGTTGCGTTTGCTCGCGCGCTTATTAATAATCCATCGTTGGTGATTCTTGATGAGCCCGAGTCGAATCTCGATTTTAAGAATCAGCATAAAATCCTTAATACTCTACAACAACTCAAAGATAATGGCAAGAGTATCATTATCAATACACACTATCCTCAAAATGCACAAAAGCTTGCAGATAAGGTGTTGATAATGCACAGGCAAAAGCCACATGTTTTAGGAGATAAAAGCCTTATCAATCGTATGCAGCTGGGCAGGAGTTTTGAGGTCGAGGAAGAATTTTTTGATTATCTTGCAGGTGTGTAGAATCCTAGCAGAATCGTAACCATAATTTTTTGAAAAAGCCAAGCTTTTTTTGCGATGTTGTTTGCAATAGTTCCAAAACCTCTTTGCGCCGAAACATCACAGCAAAATCCACAGGCGTTAGCCCCATTGCATTGGGCTTGTCGGGATTTGCTCCGGCTTGCAGCAAAAGTTTTGCAACCTCGATATAACCCTTGAAACAAACGCCCGCAAGCGGCGTGAGATTCTTGTCGTTTGGCTTGTCGACATCGGCATTGTGAGACAGCAGCAGCCGTACGCAATCGATGCTATTGTGATAGCTCGCAAGCATGATGAGGCTATCGCCGCGATGATTGCTTAGGTTGGGATTGAGCCCATTTTGAAGCAGAATCGCGAGCGATTGTGCATCGTTTTGGCGTGCAAAGTCAAACGACATCGCGCAGAGTTCTTCGAGCTTTTGTTCCTCATCGGGCGTAAGTGGCATGGGATTCCTTTTATGCCAAGTTATATTAAGTTTATGGATATTTTTTTGCTCCATACAGAATCGCAGCGAGAAACATTAAAATAGGCACAATGGTGATGGCGACAAGTCCAATCTCAGTCATAAATCCTCCAATTCGTTGATTTTGCGTAAGATGATAAAATATAAAATGACAATAATAAAAATAAAAGCAATACAGCCACCAACCAAGCCCCAAAATGTCAACGCGCTCATTTTGTTGCTATTTTCATAAATATATCCCACCAACCCCACAAACGTCGCATACAGCGCGAGCATAATCGCTTGGTGGAAGGCAATACTTTTATCAATCCTGTCTTTTTTACCCATGTCGCCATGATACCATATTTTATTATACCATTCACAGCCGTACAATCTTTGCGCCAAGCCCGCCGAGCTGCGGCGTGGCGTCTGCAAAATCGCGCACCTTTGGGTGGCTTTTGAGAAACTCGCGCACGGCAAAGGCGAGCTTGCCCGTGCCGATTCCATGATAAACAAGCACCTCGTCAAAGCCAGCAATCAGCGCGTCCGACAGGAAGCTATCAAGCCGTTCAATCGCCTCATCGCTGCGCAATCCATGCAAATCGAGGCTTACATTGCTCGCCTTGCTGCTGACTTGCACACTCGTTTTGGGTGCAATCGGCGCAACGTCGCAAAGCGAAAGTTCATGCAACAAAAAATGCATGCGCACGCCAAAATCAAGCTCGACAATCGCCTTGTCTTTTTTCAGCGCAACAATCCTGCCACGATTTTTGCGCACCTTGACATAATCGCCCACGCAAAATTCGCGCTCGGCTTTGGGGCGCTGCACATCGTGGTTCTTGATACTCTGCAAAATCTTGTTTGCATTGCTCATCGTTTGGTGAATCTCGCTTTGGCTTTGCTTTTTTGCCGCCTCTTTTGCGAGCGCAATGGCTTGGTCATATTCCATTTCTAGCTCACGTTTGCGTGCGGCAAAGTTCTCGTGCTGTTCGGTGATGAGATTCTGCAAATATTGCGTTTTTTGCTTTACTTTTGCAATTTCATTGCCCAATGTTTTGTTTTTGCGTTGCAATTCTAGCTCGAGCTGTGCGCTTTTTTCGATAAGCTCGTTGAGTTTTTCTTTGTCCTCGCCATACACCTTGCGCGCTTCGTCGACGATGTCGGGCGGAATCTGATAGCGCAATGCGGTTTCAAAGGCATAGCTTTTACCAATCGTGCCTTGCAAGAAAGAAAACATTGGGCGGCGATTTTTTTCATCATAGAGTGCGGCGATGAGCTCGAGCTGCGGGTTTGAGCTCATCAGCGCGGCAAGCCGCTTATGGTGCGTGGTGAGGACAATCTTATGTTTGCGTTCGATGAGGCGCTCGAGCAAGACCTTAAAGAGGCTCGCTGCCTCATCGCTATCTGTCCCAAGCTCGATTTCATCGACACCAACGAGGCTGCCCTGCTTGTCGGCAGAAAAGAGTGCGCTAAAGAGGAGCATGCGCCCTGCAAATGTCGAGATGTCATTTTTGACATCTTGTGGGTCGTCAAGAATCGCCTCGATATGCCGAAAATGCCCAATCGTGGATTTGTGTACATTGAGCGCCATCGGCAGCAAGAGTTTGCTAAGCAGCGCAGCAGATAGCAAAGATTTGAGCAGCATTGTTTTCCCGCCCGCATTCACGCCAGTGATGAGTAGAATCGGCTTGCTAAAGTCGATGCTAATGGGTTTTGGGTGCGCGATTGCCGGGTGTGCAAAGTCCACAAGGACAATCACATTGTCCTTGCCCTTCTCACGCGTTGGAATCAAAAACGAGAGTGTTCGCGATTTGGCGAAGCAAACGCGCGCTTGCAAATGGTCGAATTTGTCAAACTCGGAATCGAGATAGCGCAAAAAGGGTGTGTGTTTGCTCATCGTTTGCGAATGCTGCGCACAGATTCTGTGCTCAAGCAGCAGAATCTTGTTTTGCAGCTCGCTGCATTTTTGTTGCAAATGCGCGACAGAGTGGGGCAAGATATAGAAAAAGCCACCGCTGCTGCGCGCGATGATGTCGGCTTTTTGCACAGCCGCAAACCCATTGCGCACGAGCAATGTTTCGAGATTGTCTTGCAGATGTAGCTGTGAATCGACCAAATAGGGGCGCAATTTTTCGCTATGTAGTGTGGCATAGAGCTTCTCTGTCATCTCACGTTTTGCGTGCGCAAGCGCGGCATAGAGGCTGTCGAGCTCGGGGAATGTCCCCGACACAAAGCCACCTTTGGAATCATACTCGGCTTCGAGCTTAAGCAGCGGCTCGGGGAAACGGATTTTATCCCACCAAGCTTTGAGTTTTGGCGGCGATTCCAATGTTTGCAAATAACGCATGTAGCGCAAGAGCTTCACCCATTCAAAGATTTCTTCTTTGTGCAAGATTCCATGTTTTTGCAAATGCACAATATCGCGATGAAGCGGCGCAAGAGGCGGCGGTGGTGCAAACTCGAGATTCTCTAATTCCGCTAGCAACAGCGCATTGTGGGCAATATCACCGCCCAAATGTGGTGGCTTTTCACGTGCCAAAAAGCTCAAAAAATCGCGAAAATATTCGGTGAGGTCGAGTTTTTGAGCGAGCGCTTGCAAACTTACGTGCTGCTTGTTGTTGTGCATTGTGCTACTCTGTCAATTCGATTTCGCAGGCGCGCAACTCGATTTTGTTGCCCCTGTTTTCGTCTGTTTTGCCGAGAAAAACGAGCGTGCCGCGTGCGAGATTGTGGGTTTGGTTGCTGACTTTTTGTGCGCCGCAAATAAGTGTTTTGCCTTGTTCAAAGGCGAGGACCTTGTCGCTGACTTTTTTTGCGCTTTTTTGTTCAAGAATGCCAAAGAAATAGAATGCGATTCCGCCCACAAGCACAATGAGTACGACAATCTCTCCTGCATGCAAGAGTGTGTTGAGCCCATCGTGGTGCGAAAGGCGGCGTACAAACCAAAGAATCACAGCAATCAAGGCAAGCCCAAGCAGGATTTTCAGCACAATGTCTCCTTTGTGTAGTATTGCAGCGCGCTTTTCCCAAATGCACGTTTTTTACGTTGCACAAAATGTGCGATATGCGGCGGGAGGCTCGCGCTGCTCATCGTCTCGAAGATGATGTGTTGCACACAATCAAGGCAGAGATTGCCCAAAAACTCTGCACAGCGCGCATAGATTCCGCCTTGCCCTTCGCGAATGGCAAAAGGCGGGTCGCAATAGAGCATAATGGGGCGAGCATAGTCGCGCAGCTGCTCAAGCAGGGGCGCGAGAATCGCGAAACAATCGCCACAGCAAATCTGTGCGGATTCGGTGAGATTGAGTCGTGCGCAGTTTGCGCGCAATTGAGAGATATTTGCTTCATTTTGCTCGATGAATACAACTTTTTGTGCTCCGCGGCTCAATGCTTCAAATCCCACAGAGCCGCTGCCTGCAAACATTTCGACAAACACAGCACCGACAATCTCGCCCGCGAGTGTGCCAAACAGCGATTCGCGCAGAATCGCCTTTGTGGGACGCGTGGTGTTGGTCTGGGCGAAGCGAAGTTTCTGCCCTCGCAGCTTGCCTCCAAGAATGCGTAGCGCGACATCTGTGTTAACGTTTCTCATAATGGTCGCTGACCGCCCAATACAGCTCGTCTGTGAATTGTGCGACCAAATCTTCAATCTTTTTCTTGAGCGGGTAGTCGGGGTGGCTTTCGTCAATCTCGCGCAAGCTGGGTTTGATGCGCAAAGATTTGAAAAATTTTTGTACTCCTAAAAACAGCTGTGTACGCGTGAAAGGCTTGATAATTGCGGCATCTTCAGAGAGGCTAATCAGGCAGAGCGGCTTTGCAATGTCGATATTTTTATCTGCAATCACAAAATCACATTGCCGATAGCCCACGATGAAATCACGAAGATAGTATTCGAGGCATTTTTCAAGGAGCGGAGAATCGCACATAATCGCTATTTTCATAGTGTTTCCTTTAAGTTGACTTGTGGGGCATCACATCGCCGCCCACATGCACAACATTGCCTTCTGTGTCAATATCATAAGCTTGCCCAAAGCCTTTGACAAAGCGCCCGCTCGTGAAAACAAGGCGTACGAGGTGAAAATCGCTCATCTGTCGTGCCACTTTTGCGCCACTTGTTTTTTTGCTGTGCTCAAAGGAATCGAGCGCACTCTCAAACTCGGCACAGCCACGTTGCACAAACTCGGCATGTGCGCGGTAGGTGATACGTTTGCGCGCGAGCAATGTTTGGACTTTTGCCTCGTCCTCGACAAAGAGAATCTGAAGTTTATCGGGGTTGGCGGCGATAGACGCGTAATGCTCGGCAATTTCGCTGATGTAGATGTAGTGGTTGCCATGGTAGCGAATGAGCGGCGCTGTCGAGCATACCGCATTGCCTTTTGAATTCACGCTTGCAATAATAATGCTGCCAAGCGAGTTTTGAAACTCGGCGATTTCTGTCGCGATGCTTTGTCCATCGTTTTTGCCATTTGCTGTAGAATCCTGACAAAGCGCAATGATTGCCGCGATGACATCTTCGCGTGAGGAGAGTGCCATAGGGAAGCTAAGATGTAATTTTGTGCCATCATAATTGATTTCTATGCCGCTCGCATCGACATGAGTCATTGTTGCGCTTTGTGCGTTCTTGTTGCCATATTTTTGCGCAAGGCGCAAGAGTGCATGGCTATGGTCATTGTTCATGTGTTCGACAATGCCTTCGAGATTCATTGGTTTTCCTTTATGATGAATGTTTGTATTCGTATAGCATGATTTGGAATCGTTGTGCAATCATCTGTGCCTGCCTAAAATAGGGCTCTGCCGCTTCTTTTGTGTAGATTTGTTCCAAACTCTGTGCAAACAACGTGAGCCACACATCGAAAAGCTCGCGAGGGAAAGGCGGCAGGTCGAGATGTGCCTTCAGTGGCTGCCCATTATATCCGGGAAGGTTGAGCAGCACGCCTTTCCAAAACAGCGCAATCTTTGCTTTATGTTTTTCCCATGCCTCATCTTTGCGCCCAACGGCTTTGTTGAAAATCTCGCCAAGCCCGCTTTTATCGGTGCGCACTTTGGCATAAAAAATATCCATAAGCTTTTCAATGGATTCTTCGTTAATCTCGTGATACATCGTGTCTCCTGAATTACGCTTTTTAGAAATTCCGCGCGGCGCATTATACCATAAAAAATCTTGCTCTACATCATACAATGCTTAAAGGTGGGATAGTAGTTTCAAGTCAGCTGGCTTGCGTACTAGCGTGCGCGAGAGATGTTAGGGTCGTAGTAACCTAACGAGGTCAAACAAAGATTGAATCAAAATGCGTTTGCATAGCCTTTGACTTTCAAACTTTATGTTATTTTGAATCTTAAACATAGAATCTCTTCTAAAAAAACTCCTTGATAAGGAGCTGCGTTGAGAGGACAAAGCACACGCATATTACAATCGGGCGGATAATCCTTGCTCCGTGCTTGATTGCAAGACGTGCTCCCAAGCTTGCACCAATACTCTGCCCCACGCACATTATAATGCCCAGAATCCAAAGCACATTGCCCCCGAGTATAAAAAACAAAGTGGAGGAGATATTGATGCTAAACACAACCCAACGCGAATGTGCTAGGGCTTTGCTCAATCCATAACCACCAATACTCACAAGCAAAGCTAAGACAAATGAACCAATGCCAATACCTAAAAATCCCCCGTATAGCCCTGCTACCACTATGCTTATAAATAAAAAGATTTTATGGGGATTTTTTGCCCTGTCTTTGTCGCTGATATTTGGAGAGAGTAAGAAATATGCGCCCACTGCTATCATCACAAAAGGCAAGATCTTTGAGAGCAAAGCAATCTCTACAAACTGCACTAAAATTGCGCCCATTGCTCCAAAAAATGTAGCAATAAGCATTAAAGTGCGACTTTCTTTCATATCCACCAAACCTTGATGATAATAATGTGCTGCGCTGACGAATGAGCCTACACAGGCTTGAAGCTTATTTGTGGCTAATGCTTGGAGAGGATTTAGCCCGCTTACAAGTAATAAAGGCATTGTTATCATTCCAGCACCACCAGAGAGTGAGCCTACAACCCCGCCTACAATAGAAGCAATAAAGAAGAGGGGATAGAAATATAGAGCTATACCTTCAAATGTAGCCATTGTGAATAAATCTAAGCTCATATTTCTCCTAATATTGGCAAAAATCAAAATCTTTTATGACAATGAGGAGGAATTATCCTCTTTTTCCTCTAAGCGACAGAGATTGCCAAATCCAGCGACAGGCACACCAAGAGTGCGGATAAGTCTTGACCAATAATTCACCTGCGCAATGGTTGAAGCAATGATGACAATGCCACGTTCAGAAAAATGCTCTTTGAGTTGAGTTACAATTTCTTTCGAGATAAAAACAGGTGTGTTTGTCGCCATTTCTGTGTATTGCAAAACAATTCTTTCTTTTTCACTAAAGGTATGATACGTGTAATTTTTATCGGCTATCGCATTGATTTCATCAAAGCTTAATCCAAATTTTTCATGCTCAAAGGCATTCATATCAATACAAAATGGACAAGCCACCAGCATCGAAACCTGCACACGAATGATTTTTAGAATCCGCTTGTTGATTTCCATATCATCATGTGCCACAAGGCTTTCCAAAACCGCAGAACTCACCGCCGCTTTAGGATACCACGTCAAAAGTTTCGCAATCAGCACTTCTTTCTTGACGCTTTTTTGTGCTATCCAAACGGCGATTTTTAGCAAAAATGGCATTTTTTTGGGCGGCTCTATATAGGCACTCTCTTTATCTTTGAAAAAGTTGTGTTCATCGTTGATTGTAAAGCGCATACCCTTTCCTTCGAATCCGCCGTATCAGCTTCAAAATCGACTCTGTTCGAGCCGAATATCGCCCAAGATTCCCACAGGGCGCACGAGCAGGACAACAATCAAAAACAAAAAGGCGAATGCGTCTTGATAGCCACTAAGGCTCGGGAAGAGTACGATTCCAAAAACTTCGCTAAAGCCTAATAGTAGCCCGCCGAGCATTGCTCCTGCGATGCTGCCAATTCCGCCCAAAACGGCTGCAGCAAAGGCTTTGAGCCCCACCATCACGCCCATGAGTGGTTCGATTGTGGGGTAGGAGATGGCATAGCAAATCCCGCCCACAGCACCAAGTGCGCTCCCGATTGCAAACACAAGTGCAATGATTTTGTTCGGGTCGATTCCCATAAGCGCCACAGCACGAACATCGAATGCTACGGCACGAATGGCGATTCCTTGTTTGGTTTTGTAGAGCAATAGCAACAGGGCAGCAAACAAAAATAACGCAAGGATTGGGACAAAGATTGTGCTAAAGCTGATATGCACATCGCCAAAATAAAAGATATGCGTGAAAATAGCAGGCGCGCTAAAGCTTTGCGCGCCGCTGCCAAAGAAGACATTGAAGCTATTTTCGAGCAAGAAGCTCACACCAATGGCAGTAATCAACATGGAGATTCGCGGCGCGAAGCGCAATGGGCGGTAGGCGATTCTGTCGATTGCGATTCCAAGAAATGCACAGAATACAACAGCAAGCACGCATGCGAGCCAAAAGGGCAACCCAAGCTGCAGGCAAAAGAAGCACAAAAACGCGCCGACCATCATAATATCTGCATGCGCGAAATTGATGAGCCGCAAGATTCCATACACCATCGTGTAGCCGATTGCAATGAGTGCATACATGCTCCCAAGACTCACGGCATTCACGAGTTGCTGCAAGAGTGTTGTGCTGTCCATTGTGCGCCTATTTGTAACTGCTTTTTAGGTTGTAGTGCCGCAAAAACTCAAACACGCTGCCCATCTCGAGCATTGCGGGTGAATAGAGGATAATCTTTTGCGGTTCTTTCGCGTGTAATGTGATACTGATATTTGTGATGTCAGAATTGCTTGCAAGTAGCTGCCTTAGTCCGAGCTGAAAATTCTCGAGTGCTTGAGCAAACTGCTCGCTCGTGCGCGCGTCTTCCTCGTCTATCTCATTTGCACGCATCGCCATAATCCCCATGCCAATCGCCATATCTACGCCAAGCGCAAGCTCATTACGTGTGATGTTGGGTTCTTTCATGCGCGCAAGCTCGAAGAGCGCGTCAGAGAAATTGCGCGATACAAGCGTAAGCGTTACTTCGCGCAAGCCAAAGCGAAATGAATCCATTGCCTCATCGCTGAACTCGAATTGGCTAAACTTGCCATCTTTGTCGAGGAGTATCTCGGGCATTGTGGTGTTTTTGAATAGGTCAAGCCCGATGTCCATATTGCCCGCAATTTTCCAATCGGCACTTGGTGAGCTGATGATGCAATCGCCCCAGTTCGTCTCGATTCCTTCTTCGGAATCGAGCGTGCCGTTTCCGTTGCATAAAAATTTGTTGGGCAGCAGTGGTGTGAGCGCCTCGATGATTCCGGGATGACCAAATTCGATTTGCTCGAGTAAGCTTTGCCCATAGTTCACTTCGCCGCTTATGGTCGTGTTGTTAGTTTTTTGGGTAATGTGGTAGTGTAGAACGAGATTTTGCAGCACGATAAATTCACTTTCGCTTGCCGTGTCGAGGATTGTAATCTTTTGGGCTTTGCATGTGAGTCGCTCATCGCATGTGAAGCTGCCATCAATCCGAAGCTCATCGTCTTGTGGAATGATTGTCAGAATCTGCCTATTGAGCGCGTCTTGTAATTCTTGTGCGCTGACAAATTGTGCGTCGTGTTTGCCATAAGATGTTGCAAAATATGCAACCCCTGCAATCAGTAATAGAGCGATAATCGCTACAATTCCTTTACTCATTTCTGTCCTTTTTAGTAAGATTCGACTTTGACGTCGTAGTTTTGCACGATTTGGCGCACGAGTTGTTTGGGATTTTCTGTGAAAAGATAGCCAAATTCTTCAATCTCGGCTTCGCCAAAGAAAAATCCCTTGTCTTTCTGTCGCAAAGAGAGTGAAAGATTTTTGTTTTCACCCCGAAGAATCTGCACCACAGCGCTTGCAAGCTCGCTCAATATCTCTTGCGAATCCGCCGTTGCGAGTGATTGCAATGCAAGCGGAATCGCCGCAGGGTAGGCGCTTTCGTAAGCCTCGCGCGAGAGCATCTTGCCGAGTCTGCTCTGGCTAAAAAGCTCAAAGATACGGTCGTTTAAGCCATTTGAGGTGATATGCAGCGAGGCGGAGTGAATCGAGAGGGCGAACTGGTAGGCTCTCTCTCTTGCCTTGTGGTTATGGAGCATGATGGGGATATTTGTTTGCGCAAAGACGGGATTGCTGCTGCTCATATTGAGTGCAAGATGATAAAACGCCGATGCCGTGGCAATCTCGCAGCTGCCGTCTTTCTCGATTCTGCTTTGTGCGCCGTATGTGTATGTGCTAAAATCGCATGTGATTTGTGTGGGCAAAATCGAACGAATGCGTGCGATTTCTTCACGCTGTGCTGCGCTAAGGTTGCGTACTTCAATCTGCGGGCTAATGCTCGTTGCGAAGCGCAGGCTTAGGCGCGAATCGCTCAAATCATTCACAAAGATTTGGTTGTTCAAAAAGAGGATTTTGAGCTCGGGTGTGTCATACCAACCAATCGCAATCTCGCTGCTTGTGCATGTCAAAAACTCGCTGCATTCAAAGGGTTCTGCGCTTAAGATTTGCAGCCCGCCATAATACATGCGGTCGTCAAACTCGGCAAGCATTGTCCGAAAATGGGTGTTGAGCTCTTTTTCAAAATCTTTGGGCTGCATCGAAAAGCTGACATGATAAACCAATAGATAGCCCACATACACAATCCCAGCGACAATACTACCAAGCACAAGGGTTGCGAATAGATTTTTCAAGGTCTCGTTCTTTCTTTCTCTTTCTTTTTTGTCTCAATAAACAGCGGCACGCCTTCAAACGCGAAATGCTGCCGCAAGGTGTTTGCCAAATAACGTTTATAGCTAAAATGCAGCGCATTAGGGCGATTCATCACCAGCGCGATGTGCGGCGGGCTATTTTTGTATTGTGTTGCATAATACACACGCACGAGTTTGCCCCTGTCACTTGGAATCGGGTGCTTGCTGCATGCTTGCAAGAGTACATCATTGAGCACTGCTGTTGGAATCCTACGTGAGAGATTATCAAAAACTTCTACAATTTTTGCTTTAAGCGTTTCGATTTTGCGCCCACTTTGTGCGCAAACACTCACAATGGGCGCAAACGCGAGATATTTGAAACGTTCGCGAATCTCTTTTTGCAGCTGTTCGAGCGGTTGATTCTTGATGTCGGTTTTGGTGAGAACTAGAATCACACCCAATTTGTGCTCGAGCGCAAGCGCGCCCATTTTTTCGTCAAGCTCGACAAGAGGTGTGGACGAATCGAGCACGAGCAAGGCAATATCAGCTTGTTGTAGCATGTCTTTTGTGCGCAGCAGCGCGAACTTTTCGATTCCCTCAATCTTACTTTTGCGCCTTAGCCCCGCTGTGTCGATAAACAAAAAATCATGCTCTTTCCATTTGCATTGTGCATCGACAGGGTCGATTGTCGTCCCAGCAACAGGCGAAACAACCGAGCGTTGCTGCCCCAAAAGCGCGTTGAGCAGCGAGCTTTTGCCGACATTCACACGTCCGATAATCGCGATTTTAATCGGAGGCAGAGGCAAATCCAGTGCCGTAATGTCGTTTGTTTGCGATTCATCAAATGCAACATCTTGACTTTGAGCTTCCAAAGCGGCGAGCAGCTCTTCATCAAACGTTTGTTGCGGCATGTTTGCTTGACGTTTGGTGAGTGTTGCTTCAATCGCGCTCACAAGCCGCGCGATTCCGCGATTGTGTGCCACAGAAATACCAAAAATGTCCTCGATTCCAAATGCGCTATATTCCCAAAGTCTCTGCTCTTCTTTGCCATTGTCGAGTTTGTTTACAACAAGGAATATCGGTTTATGTAGCTTTTGCAGCTCGCGAAATAGCGCAATGTCGCTTTCTTGCACATCAAGCTTGCCATCGACGACAAACAGCAAAATATCAGCATGTGTGGCTTCGCTCCGCGCCGCTTGTGCCACAGCGCCAAATAGTGAATCTCTGCTTTCTCTTTCTGTGCTCACACCGCCTGTGTCGCTCAACAAAAACTCGGCATCACCGAGCTTGCAGTCTGCTATGCAGACATCACGTGTTGTCCCTGCGACATCTGATGTGATGGCTTTACGTGTCGCAATCAATCGATTGAATAGCGAACTTTTGCCCACATTTGGGCGTCCGACAATGGCGACTTTTTTCACTCAAAAACCTAAAATCTCTATGCTTTAAGACAATCACTACAAATCACAAAAAGCCGCATGTCGTGGCTTACAAGTCGTGCACCATAGGAATCGGTGAGCTTTTCTTGGAGTCTTTCAATTTCTTCATCATAAAATTCGATAATATTGCGACACTCCATACAGATGATATGGTCATGATGGAATCCGCCTGCAACCTCATAGCGGCGTCCGTTTGTGTCGACTTCGATGGAGAGTACAAAGCCTTCTTTTTCCAAGAACGCGAGAATGCGATAGATGGAGCTAAGGCTCGCACCTTTGTTGTTTTGGCGCGACATTGCAAAGATTTCATCAGGCGAAAGATGTCCACCATGCTCGTAAAGGATTTTCAAAATGTTCTCACGTTGACGTGAATTCTTCAATCCATTTTTGCGAATCGCTAGGTGCAGGCGCTCTAAAATAGTCTCGAAGCTGTCTTTGTATTTTCTCATTTTCCATCCTTGAGATTGTGAAATTAAAACTCAATAATGGATTCTAGCGCTTTTGTGCGAGAATTGCAAGTTTTGTATGCGCAGGCTGCGAAAAAGCCAAAAAGCCCTTGTTAGCGTTTGTTGTGAGTGTAAAATATGTTTCGATTCCTTGTTTATGTGCCATTCTATTGTGTGCATCCATCAGTGTTTGGAGTTCCTTGTTTGGCAGATTTGGCGTACACTCACATGTAAAATGTGCGCCATTTGCCTCGATAGAAATCTGCGTGCTTGTTTGTCCAAACATCTCGAAGAATGTATAGAATAGGCATTCTATCAATTCAGGTTGCCCAAAAAGAGACACTGATTCGTCTAGCGCAACAGAAAGCGAATCGGCAAAATCATTTGCGTATTGTTGCACAATGCTATCCATTTGGATTTTTTGCACCTTTTGTGTGTTTTGCTGCGCGATAGAATCGAGCATACCATCGAGCCGTTGCACTTGGTTGTGCAGGCTCTGTGCATTTTGGGCAATCGTTTCTATGTCGAGCTCATCATATTCGAGACAATGTTCTAAATCATGTGCGATGAGTCCAACGACACTCAAGGGTTGCCGTGCGTCATGTTTAAAATGTCGCAATTGTTCATGGAGACAATAGAGTTCTCTAGTCTTTTTTAAAAGTTTAGTTTTAGTTTTCTGAAATAATGTGTATGCTTGATTCTTAGTTTCATGAAATCTTGCAGCGTCCTGCTCTCCATTCTTTGCGCTTTTTTTGAATCTTATAGATTTTTTTGGTTTTATTATTTTATTTTTATTAAAATATGAGATAATCATAGACGTAAAACCTCCTAAGGGTTTGTTTGTAATTTTATCTTAGAATGCGAAAAAACACGATAAAGGATAAACAATGAAACGAGAGATTCTTGACGACCTTAGAGATACTGAAATCTTGCTTGTCGAAGATGATATAGAACTGCGCAACCTCATTGAACGCAACATTCGCCGCCACACAAAGGCAATCTACACGGCATCTGAAGGCAAAAAGGCGCTTAGAATATTTCGCGAAAAAGCCCCACATGTCATCATCACAGACCTTGAATTGCCCAAAATGAGTGGGCTTGAGTTTATCAAAGAAGTACGTGTGATGAACCCGCGCGTGGCGATTATCGTCATTACCGCTTATGGCACTGAAGAAAATTTTGCCGATAGCTATGATTTGGGCGCATGTTCGATTCTCAAAAAGCCCATTGACCTCGATGAGCTGTTTATGATTCTGCTTGCCAATAGCCCCAAGAAAATCACCAAAACCACTGTTTCTCTCGGCAAGCAGTTGAGTTACAATCCTGCCGAAATGATGCTCTATCTCAATGGTATGCCGATTGTGCTAACCAAAAAAGAGAATCAGATTCTCTCGCTGTTGTTGCAATACAAAGGTGGCGTGGTGTCCTATGACGAGTTCCAAACCCTCATTTGGGGCGATTCTCCGATGACGCTTGACACACTACGTATGCACATCAACTCCATTCGCAAAAAATCTCACCAAAACATTATCCGCAACCTTTCGGGTGTGGGCTATAAGCTCACAATGGAATAGTCTTGTTCTACGACAATGCGACTCGTGCGCTCAAAAAGGCGTCTTTGTGGCGCGCACGTTCTGTGGCTTCGCACACCCTGCTCGACTTTGCGAGTAACGATTATCTAGGCTTGCGGCGCAACAAAAAACAGGCACAACGTGCGTTTGCCAAACTATGTTCTGCCGGCGTCTTCGCGCCCGGTGCGTCTATGCTTGTCAATGGCTACCACGCATTGCATCATGAATGCGAAGAACTGCTTTGTGCAGCAAATGGCTTTGAACGTGGGGCAATTTTGGGTTCGGGATTCCTCGCAAACATCGCATTGCTTGAATCCCTCGTGCGCACGCGTGATGTGCTGTTCATCGACAGCCATTACCACGCCAGCGGACAGCTCGCCACGCGCTTGCTCGGTGAGCGCGTGCGCGTTTTTGCACACAATCGCCCCGATTCCCTGCGTGAGCTCTTGCTGCGTGAGCCGCGCACCAAAGATTCCCAATGGATGATTGCCATCGAATCGGTCTACTCGATGAGCGGCGAGATTGCCCCACGTGCGTTTGCCGAGCTCGCAACCGAGCATGACGCGCTGTTGTTGGTCGACGAGGCGCACGGAAGCGGCACAATCGGCAAAAATCTCTTGGGCTATTTCGACTACCACAATCTGCCTATTGCGCCCAACTACATCAAAATGGGCACATTCAGTAAGGCTTATGGCAGTTATGGCGCGTATATCCTTGCACATAGTGACATTATCGATTTCCTCACAAACCGCGCCAAGCCGCTGATTTATAGCACCGCCCTTTCGTTGTTTGATACGGCGCTTGCATTTGTGAATTTTTGTTATATTCTGCGCCACAGCACTCGGCTTGCAAGGCAACTGCAAAAGCGTCAAGAAATTTGGAGCGCCGCGCTTGGACGTACATTGCGCACATCTATTGTTTCGATTCCGCTTGCAAGCAGTGTCGAGGCGATTGCGGCTCAAAGGCTGCTTGCCAAAGAAGGCTTTTGTGTGGGGGCAATCCGCCCGCCCACAGTCAGCGAGCCTATGTTGCGTATCAACGTTTCGCTTGCCACGAGTAAAAAAGCTCACAAGAGACTCTCTGCTATAATTGCGCAAAAATTTTGCGGAGCATTGACGTGAGAACACTTTTTAAAATTTTTATGGTGCTTTGCCTGCTCATCGGTGTTGGAATTGTTGCTATTCTCGTGCATTATTATAATTCCATTCGATTCGACCTCGACCAAGTCGTGCACTACACCCCGCCGCTCACGACTCAAATCATCGACCGCAAAGGGCGGCTCGTGGCAAATCTCTATGATAAAGAATTTCGATTCTATGCAACTTTTGAAGATTTTCCCGCACGTGTCATCGAAGCACTCGCTGCTGTCGAAGATACACTCTTTTTTGAGCACCCTGGCATTAATATAGACGCGATTTCACGCGCAATGGTCAAGAATCTTGCGAGCGGCAAAATGCTTGAGGGCGGCAGCACGATTACGCAACAGCTGATTAAAAATATTGTCCTCACTCCCGAGCGCACGTTTGATAGAAAGATTAAAGAAGCCCTGCTTGCGATTCGAATCGAGCAAGTCTTGAGCAAGGAGGAGATTCTTGAACGTTATCTCAATCGCGCCTATTTCGGGCATGGTTATTATGGCATTCGCACAGCGGCTTTGGGCTATTTTCGCAAAGATTTAGACAGGCTCACGCTCAAAGAATCTGCCCTACTCGCAGGGCTTGTGCGTGCGCCAGCGTTCTATGACCCAACGAAGAATCTTGATTTTGCGCTTGGGCGCGCCAACAACATCTTGCAACGTATGTATGCGCTTGGTTGGATTACAGACGATGAGCTGCAAAGAGGCATTGATGAAGTACCCAAAATCTACAACGACACATTGAGTGCAAATGTCGCTCCCTATGTTGTGAATGAAGTTTTGCGTCAGCTTGCGCAACTACAAGACATCAAAACAGGCGGCTATGTGATTAAGCTCAATCTCGATTTAGACTACCAAGAAGCCGCACAAGAGGCTCTTGTCTATGGCTATGAACAGATTCGCAAACGACAACCCAACTATGACAACGAAAGCCTCAATGGCGCGATTGTCGTGCTCGAGAATCGCAGTGGCAGGATTCGCGCGATGGTCGGCGGTGTGGATTATAAAAAGAGTAATTTCAATCGCGTTACACAAGCAAAGCGCCAGCCCGGCAGCAGCTTTAAGCCCTTTATCTACCAAGCAGCGCTTGATTATAGCTATTCTGAAAGTGATTTGCTCGCGGATATTGCGCGCACGTATGAATATTTCAGCAATGGCGAAAAGCGCGTTTGGCAGCCCAAAAATTATACCAATGCATTCAAGGGGCTTGTAACGCTCAAAACGGCGCTTGAACAGAGTCTCAACCTCGCAACAATCAACCTTGTCGAAGATGTTGGATTTGAACGTATTTGGCAAAAAATCGACCAATATGGCTTTATCGATGTGCCGCGCAACCTCACGATTGCGCTTGGTAGCTTTGCCGCATCGCCGCTTGAAATGAGTCGTTCGTATACGATGTTTTCCAATTATGGCACGATTATGGAACCTATGCTCATCGATTCGATTACCGACATGAGGGGCAAAGAGATTCGATTCTATGAACGTGCCACCAAAATCACCGAGGAACGTCAAGCCTTTTTGATGATTGATCTTTTGCGCAATGCTGTCAACCGCGGCACAGGGCGCCGCGCTCGCGTCAAGGGAATCGAGATTGCGGGCAAGACAGGTAGCACAAATGGCAATGTCGATGCTTGGTTTTGTGGTTTTTCGCCCACAATCCAAACCGTGGTGTGGTATGGTAGAGACGACAACACCCCGCTTGGCGCACGTGAAACGGGCGGTGTGGCAAGTGCTCCTGTGTTTTCGCATTTCTATGAGCGCCTGCTGCAAATTGAGCCGGGGCTCAAGCGCAATTTCAATATCCCAAGCGGCGTCTATTCTGACATCAAAGATGGCGAGCAGTATTTCTACACCGATGTTTCTGCTCCCAAAGAAACAGAGGGAATCTACAATCAACAATTGTTGCCCTAAACCAATCTTAAGGAGTATTTGATGAAAAAGTTTCTTTGTTCTATCTTCGCAGGCGCGATTCTTTGCGCTCCTTTGTGTGCCGATGAAATCAAGGCCGGCGTGGTGATGCCTCTAAGCGGTTCGCTTGCTGGTTTTGGGCAGGCGGGTTTTCGGGGATTAGAGGTCATGCAAAGCCTCGTGCCGCAAAACGCAAAGGGCGATTCGCTCAAGTTCATTGTGCTGGACAACAAAAGTGAGAAAATCGAATCGGCAAACGCCATTCGCAAGCTCACAGCAACTGATAAGGTCAGTGTGGTCTTTGGTCCCCTGATTACCACCAATACTCTTGCAATGATTAAAACAGTCGAGGATTCCCAAACGCCTCTGATTCCCGCTGTTGCCACAGGGGATAGAGTCACAAAAGGCAAAAAATTTGTAACGCGAATCGCATTTGCCGATAGCTTTCAGGGCACAGCGGGTGCGAGCTTTTCCTTTTCCGAGCTTGGCGCAAGACGTGCGGCGATTCTGTTTGATAGCAGCAGCGATTATTCCATTGGGCTCACCCATGCGTTTGAGAAGCAGTTCAAGAAGCTTGGCGGAAAAGTCATCATCAAGTCCGAATTTAAGGCAGGCAACAAAGACTTCAAGGCGCAGCTTTCGAGCATTAAAGCGGCAAATCCCGATGTGCTGTTTATCCCCATCTACTACAACGAAGCCGCATTGATTATGGTGCAATACAAGCAGTTAGGGCTCTCAATGCCCGTTGTGGGTGGCGATGGAGTCGCTGGCAGCGACATCTTTTTTGATGTCGCTAAAGACGCGGGCGAGGGCGTGATTGTAACCGATTACTACTCGACCAACAGCGAACAAACCGAGCTTGGTAAAAAATTTATCAAAGCATACGAAGAGAAATATAAAGAATCCGTGAGCAGTTTTAGCATCATGTTTGCTGACGCCTATCTGCTCGTTCTCAAGGCGCTTGAGACATGCGACAAAGACGATAGAATCTGTCTCAATGATAAGATTCGCAATCAAGACTCTTTTGAAGGCGTGAGCGGTGTCTTTAGCCTCAAAGATGGCGAAAGCTTACGTAATGCGGTGTTTAATGAAGTCAAAAATGGCAAACTTGTGTATAAAACCACTCTCACAACACCCTAAACCCCTCTTGCGCGCACAACATCTGTGCTTGAGCGTTTTGGTGTTTGTCGCGCTGTTTTGTGTCCGCTTGCATTGGCTCTTTTTTGCGCTTGACAATGCGGACTTTCTGCTCGATTGTATTCCTATGCTCAACAACAATGACGGCTACTACTATGCAGAGGGCGCGCGCGATATTCTCGCAGGCTTTCATCAAGACGGCGACCTCTCGCCTGTGCATTCCCCATTGTCGATTCTAAGCGCCGCGCTTGCCTTTGTGTTGCCGCTACCTCTTGATTGGTTGCTGCTGTTTTTGCCCGCAGTTTTTGGCTCTCTTGTGGCATTTCCTCTCTATTTCTTTTTTGTTGCCTTTGTTCCAAGCCGTTTTGATGAGCGACTCAAAACCTTTTGTGCGTGCTTTGCCGCCTTTTTTGGCGGCATTGTTGTGAGCTATTACAACCGCACGATGATAGGCTATTATGACACCGATATGCTCATTATCGTGTTGCCGCTTTGTGCCATCTTTTGCCTGTTGCGCTTTACGCAGACGCAATCGCGCATCATGCTATGTGCCTTTTTTGTCTTTGCAATCCTCGCGCAGCAGTGGCATACGGGGCTTTCCAATCTGTTTCTTGCCATTTTCGCTCTCTGTGTCGTTTGGGCACTTGTTGGGCGCTTTTGTGCGATTGTGCGCGCTCCGTTTGCGCTATTGCCCATTATCGCTGCATTCTCTGTACTGCTTGTGCCGTTTTGGTGGTTGCAGATTCTGCTTGCTGGTGCGATTGTGCGCGTGCAGAATCCAAAGGCACATTGCGTGTTTATCGCATTGTCGTTGCTTCTCTCTGCGCTTTTTGGGGGCTTTTCTGCGCTTCTGTATCCATTCCAAGCCTATTTTTTGCAGCAGCTTCCACAAGACAGCTCACTTGTGTTCCATGATGTCGTTGGCACAATCCGCGAAGTCTCGAGTGTCTCGCTCACTGAAGCCATGCAGCGAATCTCATCGACCGTGCCGCTGTTTGTGGTGTCGTTGTTGGGCTATATTGCGCTATGTGTGCAGCGTCCGCATTTTTTGCTTGGTTTGCCATTTGTGCTCTTGGG
The DNA here is from genome assembly GCA_947177485.1 of uncultured Helicobacter sp. Classification (GTDB taxonomy): domain Bacteria; phylum Campylobacterota; class Campylobacteria; order Campylobacterales; family Helicobacteraceae; genus NHYN01. The sequence continues at coordinate 6,600 of CAMWUR010000017.1, read as the reverse complement.
CTTTGCGGGCGCAAAGATTGGCTTGCGTTTCAATCTCTTTGCCACACCCTTCTTAGCGCTTGGGCTTGGCTTCGTGCTGCTTTTTTGTTTGTCGCTGTTGCCCAAATGGCGCTTGTTTGTCGCGCTGCCTCTTGCCACGCTTTTGTGCATGCCGAGTTTTGCGCACATCATGCACTACAACGTCCCGAGCGTGTTCCACAAAGACGAGGCGCAATTGCTCCAAGCGCTCAAAACTCTTGCAAAGCCAACTGATTATCTGATTACTTGGTGGGATTATGGCTATGGTGCGCGCTATTATGGCGATGTCAAGACGCTCATCGATGGCGGCAAGCATTCTGGCGCCGTGAATTACCCCGTGAGCCTTATGCTCGCCACTCCGAACATGAAAGCGTCCGCCACGCTCGCCGCCCTCACGACATACACCACAGAAAAATATCGCAATTTCAGCGAAGACAATGCGATTGTCGAGCAGCTCTTGCGCGACTCCCCTGCGAGTTCGCCGCGCAATTTTCTCTTGCGCCTCGAAAATGGCATGCTCGATGTGCCTCCTATGCAACATGACATTTTTTACTATCTCCCGCTGCAAATGTTCGAGATTTTCGATGTGATTGCGAGTTTTAGCAATATCGACTTTGCGGGCGGAATCTTGCGCGAGGATTCCATGCTCCATGTCGCCCATGTCTATCGAGTCGCCGATGATGTGCTGTTTGCCGACAATAACCTCGCGCTCAATCTCCAAACAGGCGAGCTCCACAATGGCGAATCGCGCGTGCCATTGCGCGCGTTTGTGCGCATGCGCGAGGTGAGCGTCGATTCCGATTCTGCTAGCGCGTTTGTGCGCACGATTCCGCACGCAGAACGTGTCGATTTCTCCACTCCCTCACGGCTTTTTGCCGTGTGGCTCGAATCCCAAAACAAGCTCATTGTGTGCGATGAATTTTCGTTTTATAGCACAACCTTGCAGCTCTTTGTGTTTGGCGAAAATGAAACGTTTGCGCTTGTGGCGAGCAATCCGCTCGGGCGCATTTTCAAAGTGCGCAAAAGGATAGACTGATGTGTGGAATCGCCGGAACAATCAACCTAGCCCCCGATGAGGTGGCAATCTTGCAGAGTTTGCAGCATCGCGGTCCTGATTCAAATGGCAGTCTCTATTTTGAGAATCTCGCGCTGTTTCACACGCGCCTTAGCATTCAAGATTTGAGCACGAGCGCGAATCAGCCTATGGAAATGGGGAATCTTGCCATTGTGTTCAATGGCGAAATCTACAATCATCATGAGCTGCGCAAGAGGATTCCAGACTTTGTGTTCCAAACGCAATCGGATACCGAAACGATTCTTGCGCTGTTTGCTACCTTTGGTGATTCTATCTTTGCCGATTTTGATGGCATGTTTGCACTCGCAATCCTCGACAAAAGTGAGCGCACGCTCACATTTGCGCGCGACAAAATGGGCAAAAAGCCATTGTTTCTCTATCACAACGGCACACATTTTGCCTTTGCAAGCGAGCTTGCCACCCTTGCACATTGCGCGCCACTTGAAATCGAGCTTGAATCGCTGCGATTCTTCTTGCGCTTTGGCTTTTTTTATTCCGATGGCGCGCCCTATCGGCATGTATTTGCATTGCCTCCCGCACACACCGCGACACTCGCGCTTGATTCTTTGCAGCCCTTGCAGCCTGTGCGCTATTTTGATTTGCGCGCGCTGTTTGCGCGCCCCAAAGTTTCGAGCATGCCTCTTGCAATGGCGCATGTCGAAGATGCGTTGCGCGTATGTGTCAAAAGACGACTCGAATCCTCGAGTATTGAGGTTGGCAGCTTTCTAAGCGGGGGAATCGATTCGTCATTGATTGTCGCAATCGCAAGCGAGTTTTGCCCGTCTTTGCAAACCTTCACCGTTGCGTTTGAGGGAATGTATGACGAAAGCCCCCTTGCAGAGCTTGTTGCAAAAAAATATGGCACGCGACATTCTGTGTTGCATATCGACACACAATGTCTTGCCAGCGACATCGAGCAGATTCTTTGCGCCTATGGACGTCCGTTTATGGACAGCTCGGCAATCCCTAGTTATTATATCGCCAAAGAGGCAAAGAAGCATGTAAGCGTGATTCTCAATGGCGATGGTGCCGATGAGCTGTTTGGAGGATACCGCCGTTATGTGCCTTTCGCGCTTGGTTGGGTCGGCGCTGCGCGCGCTGTGTCGTGGATTGCGCCCTTTTTACCCAAAAGTCATCACCAAAAATCCCTCTACACCTATGCGTTGCGATTGCTTGCAATGGCGCACAAACAGGGCGCTACGTTATATGCGAGCGCAACGATTGATTCGTTTGAAGATGTCTTTGTCTTTGCACCTTGCGCACAAGCGCAAAGCCTCGATTCTTTTGTACGTGATGTTTGCGCCGATTTCGCCCTTTCGCCACTTTCGAAATGGCTCTATCTCGATTCCCAACTCTTATTGCTTTGCGATTTGTTGCCCAAAATGGACATTGCCACCATGCAGCATGCCCTTGAGGCGCGCAGTCCCTTTTTGGGTAGCGAAATGCTCGAATCGAGCACAAATCTTAGCGATTCTCTAAAGATTTCGAATCGACGTACGAAAGTTATTTTACGCGAACTTGCCAAAAAATATCTTCCGCCCGAGCTTGTCTCTGCCCCCAAACGTGGTTTTGAGGTGCCGCTTGCGCATTGGGTTACGCACGAGCTGCGCGACATAATCACGCAACGTATCAGCGATTGTGCGCTGCTCCCCGAGCTTCTGCCGCGCTCCTTTGTCCATGAGCTTTTGCACAAACCACAAAACTTTGCCACACAAAAGCGTGCAAAGATGCTATTCACCCTCTTTGCGCTCGCTGTGTGGGCGAGAAACCAATAAAGGATTGGAATTGCTGACTTTTGATTTTTCGGCTTTAGAAAACGAGGATTTCAAAGAAGATTCTGTGCGAGAATTTGTGGTTGCGCCACTTTTAAAAGAGTTAGGATTTGTGCTCAAAGATGATAAGAATCCTCGCAAGCTTGAAATGATTCTTTCTAAAAGAGAGAAAGTCAATTTTCAGATTGGAAGCAATAAAAAGATTGCGGCGGATTTAATGCCTGATTATACACTTTATGTGGATTCTAAGATTCATTGCGTGCTCGATGCAAAAGCTCCGAGTGTGGTGATGGATAAAAATAGCGAATCGTATCAACAAGCCTTGAGTTATGCTGTGGGATTCAATGCAAAGTGTTTTGCGTTGTGTAATGGGTATCGTTTGGTTCTTTTTCGGCTCGAGGGGCAGGAGATTCTGCTCGATGTGGATTTAGAACATGAATTGCAAGAGAAATGGAATCTTTTGCGCATGTATTTGTGCGGCGAAAAGATTGCAGGTCGCAAGAGAGAGAAAAAGGGCGAGGAGTGGTATTTAAGCCGCGAATTGCCAAAGGCGATATTAAAACCCCAAAAGAGAAAAAAGGCGCGGCATTTTGGCTGTTTGGCATATTTCACGCGGCAGAGTTGGGACATTGTTACGCAAAATATCAAGAATTTTACAAGTGAAGGCGATGTCGTGCTCGACCCTTTTGGTGGCAGCGGTGTAACAGCGATTGAAGCGATGATGAACGGCAGGATTGGAATCCATGTCGATTTGAATCCCTTGAGTGTGTTTATGGCAAAGGCATTGAGCGCAAAGGTGGATTTGGGCGCACTCTATGCGCTAAGTGAGGAGATTCTAGCCGAGTTTGAGACCTTGCGCCCCAAAAACGAGAAAGAAGCAAGGAATCTCTTAAAAGACGCAATGTATTATCCCAATGCGCTTGATTTGGAATTTGGAGAGGTTGCGACACAAAAGCTGCAAGATTCCACACTTTGGATTCCCAAAGATGAGGCTTTGCCAAAGGGTAGCGATGTTCCTTCTGTCTCGCAGCTTTTTAGCAAGATTCAGCTTGCCGAGCTCGCGCTTTTGCGCAAACTGATTTTTAGGTATACATTTTATAGAAAGATTCAAAGAGAAATGCGCTATGCTTTGATGTTGGCATTTTATAATACGTTAAATGTTGTTAATTTGACATACCATATTTCCAAACATGAAGGTTTAACTAACAAGGCTGGCAATAGTGCGATTTTCATATATTATCGTTATCGTATCGCTAAAAATCCAACATATGTTGATGTTATCGAATCTTTTAGAGGTAAAATAGATAGATTGACTAAGGGCAAACAAGAACTTGAAAATGCCCCAAGCGATTCTTTTTATCAGAGCTATTTTGCTCCTTTGGAGAATGTCATCAAAGATTTTAAGGGCGCAATGCTTGCCCAAAGACAGAATCTCGATAAAGAAGATTCCCGTCTGCAAAAAACCAATGGCGAAAAAATCTTCCAAGCGGACGCAACGAATCTCTGCGAAATTGAATCGGAGAGTGTGGACTTTATCTACACCGACCCACCCTATGGCGCGAAGATTCCCTATCTTGATTTAAGTACAATGTGGAACGCATGGCTTGATTTCCCTGTGGATTCAACTTTAAAAGAAAAAGAATGTATCGAAAAAGGCAGTCTCGAAAAGAGTCGCTATGAATATTATGACTTGATGAAAGCCTCGCTCAAAGAAATGTATCGCGTGCTTAAATGGAATCGTTGGCTTGCGTTTGTATTCCAACACCAAGACCCAAAACTTTGGCAGATTCTTGTGGATAGTGCAGAGAATATTGGTTTTGAATATGTCGGCAGCGTGCGGCAGGACAATGGACAAACGACATTTAAGAAGAGGCAGAATCCAAGCACGGTATTGAGCGGACAAATCATCATCTATTTCAAGAAAGTCGATAATGCAAAAGTGCGGGCAAAGCTTGAAGTCGGAATCGATATTATGGAACAGATGTTTAAAGATATTGAAGAAATTATCATCGAAAATAATGGTGCAAACCTAGAGGAAATATGGAATTCATTGATTATCAAATCCATGAATCATGGCTATCTCCATGAAATTGCAAATAAGTTTGCCAATTTTATCCCTGCTATCAATGAACGATTTGAATGCGATGTGCATAAAAAATATCATCTCAAAGAGCATTCAAGCTTTACAAATTATGCGATTCCACTTGAAAAAAGAGTGGAATATCTCATTCGTGCATTTTTAGGTAGAACAAAGGAATCCAATCAAAGTGCCACATTTTATGATATTGTTTTAAACATCATTCCGCTTTCAAAAAATGGCATTCAGGCAAACAAAAAAATGATACGTGAACTTTTAGAAGAGATTGCCTATGAAGACAAAAGTAGTGGAAAATGGCGACTGAAAGATGAAGAATCGAGCTTGTTTGATGATGAAGATTGGCAATAAAGGAAACCCATGAAAATCGTTTTTTTATCTCATCTTGACATGAATCTCTATCTTTTTCGTTTGCCGATTATGCAAGAGCTCGTCAAGCAAGGGCATGAGGTTGTTGCGCTTTGCCCAGAGGGCGACTATTTTGCACGTTTTGCTGCGCATGGAATTGTGGCACAGAGCTATGCCATTTCGCGCAAAAGCCTCAATCCATTCCGCGAGATTGCCACAATCTATCGCATTGCCCGTTGTTTGCGTGTCCTTCGTCCTGATATTATGCAAACATTCACGATGAAACCCAATGTCTATGGCGCAATTGCTGCAAAGATTGCGGGCGTTCCTTGTACGATTTGCACCGTTACAGGGCTTGGCAGCTTCTATATCCAACAAGGATTCAAGACTTTTGCATTGCGTATGTTGATAGAATCACTCAATAAACTTGCATTTCATTTTGCCAAAGCTGTTGTGTTTCAAAACAAGGACGATTTGCAGCTTTATTATGACAAGGGGCTTGTCTCAAAATCTAAAGCAGTTCTGATTAAAGGTTCGGGGATTGACCCCGCTCTTTTTGCACGCGATTCGGTGAGCGCAGATGATGTGCGGCGCTACAAAGACGAGCTCGGAATTGCGTCAGATGATGTCGTTGTGCTCATGATTGCGCGCGCGATTGCGCATAAGGGCGTCGTGGAATATTATCAGGCTGCAGAAAAACTCCAAGCGAGCCTGCCTCATGTGCGCTTTTTGTTTGTTGGCGATGTTGATAATGGCAACATCGCACCGCTCTCACACGAGTTTTTGCGCTCCAATTCAGCTGTGCGCTGGCTTGGCAAGCGCGAAGACATTCGTGAGCTGCTCGCGTGCACCGATATTTTCGTGCTGCCCAGCTATCGCGAGGGAATCCCGCGCACATTGCTTGAAGCAGGCAGCATGGCATTACCCATTGTTACGACAGACACTGTGGGTTGTCGTGAGGTTGTCGATGATGGGCGCAATGGATTCCTTGTCCCTGTGGGCGATTCTGAATTACTCGCACAAAAAATTACAGAACTCGCCTCTGATTCCACGTTACGTGAGGCTTTTGGGCATGCATCACGCAAGAAGATTCTTGCCGAATTTTCGGTAAATGCGATTGTTGCACAACATCTTGCACTCTATGAGCGGCAGTTGCGCCTCTGCTAGCTCGCCTTGCCGTTGCTAGCCTGTTGCAATCCCCAAAAGATACCGCCATTGAGTTGCATGTATTATCTGTTAAAACTTTTTCTTATTCACATCTTCAAGAATATCATCAGCGATTTTATTCACGA
>CAMWUR010000016.1 GCA_947177485.1 uncultured Helicobacter sp. | reverse complement strand
CCCCCCCCCCCCCCCCCCCCCCCCCCCCCCCCCCCCCCCCCCCCCCCCCCAATATTCCTTATTTTCAAAATAAGGAGACAACATGGCGTATCAAAACGATACCGATTTGGAGTTTTTGAATCAATGCGACAACGAGCTCTTGGGCGTGCTCGTGGAGATTTTGACGAAGGACAAGGGAGAGGAACGTTTCACAGAAACATTAACATTGTCTAATGGATACAAAACGTATCACCCAGACCATGTAAAATATTGGCGCGACATTGCGGAATCCTACCAACGTTTTGGCGGCAATACGTTTGTAAATATGGTACGTAGTGGTGGCGTTTTGTATCGAGAGATTCTGTGCGATGTTTGCGACAAACTCAAGGTAAATTATAATCCTAATTCTTCGATAGAAACTATCGAAATGCAGCTGCTAAATAAGGTTCTTACCGATTCGCTCGAAAAGATGACGCCCGAGCAACTCGAAGAAATCAGCCGTGATTTTGGATTAAAGCTAGAAAATATTAAAGGGCTCACCCCACAAGCGGTAACAGCAGCGTTGCAAGCCGCAATACGAGTTTCTGGATTCAAGGCATATAAATGCGCCGTGATTGTTGCCAACGCTTTGGCTCAACTCATCTTAGGACATGGTTTATCTTTTGGTGCAAATGCAATGCTGACAAAAGCCATTAGCGTTTTTGCTGGACCAATAGGTTGGGTGATAACGGGGCTTTGGACGGCTTTGGATATTGCAGGACCGGCGTATCGTGTTACAATCCCTGCCACAATCCAAATTGCTTGCATGCGGCAGATGATAAATGCTGCGGATTCGGATTGTGATGAGGAGTTAGATGATGAGAATGATTGGGCTGATGAAGATGATATAGATGACGACGAAGAATATGATGACGAAGATGCAGAAGTTGCGCATAATGATGTTTGCAAAAAGCCCATTGGAATTTTCTATGGCACAGATGGTGGCGACACAGAAAAAGTTGTGGAACAAATTGCAGAAGAATTGAGGGAATATGTCGATGTCAAGATTTTTGATGTCGCAAAGGCGAGCAGGAATGACTTGCGCCGATATGAGAATCTCATCTTTGCTTCGCCAACTTATGGCGAGGGCGATTTGCAGTCTGATTGGGAAGATTTTCTACCCAAACTTAGCGCCAGCGATGTTGCGGGCAAAACCATTGCCTTTGTCGGGCTTGGCGACCAAGACAGCTATGGCGAAACGTTTGGCGAGGGGATTGCGCATATTTATCGAAAGCTTGCAAAGAGAGCGTATGTGGTTGGGCAAACCAGCACAGATGGCTACCAATTTGAGAGTAGCAAATCCGTTGTTTGTGGCAAATTTATCGGGCTCATGATTGACGAAGCCAACCAAGACAACCAGACAAAAGAAAGAATCGCCGCATGGGTCGAAGATGTTGTCTATAAATTTAACTAGACAACATCTTTTGCTACAATAACGACTAAAGTTGCACCTCCGCCGTGTGTCCGTTATTTGGAGGTGCGCCTTGAGTTGTAGCAATGAATGGCATCAATAGTATATGCCCATCAGTTTTTTGTGCGGGCATATTATTAGTATTATTAATTTTTCATGTTTTCAATCATCATCTGAACATGTGTTTGATACCATTGATTTCCCCAAAGTTCTTTGCTAGAAAGTATTTCTTGGAATTTTGAGAAAATATCTTTATAATTCACATGAGATTTGAGGATTCTAATGATATCTTCTGTACTAAGGGGCAAGATTTTCATTCCTTTAATATATGCTGTATCATTTTCAAAATAGCAATGGATTCGACTTCTAAAATCATTAATGACATTTTTGTCTAAGTATGGCGCAATGAATATGCCATAAGTCTTCTCTCGCATTGTAGAATTTAGACTCAATAATAGATTGCCCAAATGTCGTGAAACGCTTTCCATCTCCGCTCTTCTTTGATTGGTTTTTTCAGTGAGCGTTACTTCAATCATCAGGCTATGGTTATAATAAGAATATACAAAATCAGCATTCCCACCTACTGCATGAGATTTTGGCAAGAGTTGCGAATCGAGACTCAATCCTGCTTCTAAAATTCGTTCGATTTTATTTTCATCGATATAGCACCAAGCAATCGCAATGATATATTCAAAAATGGTAGGAATTGTTGCTTCCGTTGTTGTTTTTTCATGGATTCTAGAATCATTATTTCTGTCACTAAAGAGTTCTAGTATTTCAATGATATGCTCTCTTGTAAAACGCGTTTGTAGGAGTTCTTGAAGTTTTTCCCTATCTCTATATTGTTTATAGCTTTTTATGTCTTGTAGGTGAGTAATGCCCAATTCTCTAAAGTATTGTTTCATTTCTTTATCATCAAATAATTCGTCCAAAAGATTTTGGGAAACGTTGCTTTGTGCAATTTGTTCCAAGATTCTTTGATATTTGGAATGTTTTAAGATTGTTGAAAATATGATATTTAAATCTACTTTGTCTTTATGAAATTCAAAGATGCCAGTGAGATTCAAATATCTACGATTTAAATCTAAGTAGTCATTCAAGTTTGCTTGAATTCGCGATTCAAAAATAAATCGAAAAAATCTTTTTCCAAATTCTTCTAATGTTCCATTGCAAAAATCACTCAATTCCTTTATTTTTTCTTCCTTTTTACTTCCTTTTATTAAATATCGTAAATATAAGTTTTTGAAATCTGTATAAACATGTGAAGTCAATAAAATATGAAGAAGCTCTATATTCCCAGTTTTTCTGAATGGCAAAAATATGTCTTTTAGAACTTTGACGATTTTCCCAGCCGTTTTTTCTCCTTTTGCTGTTTTGAAATATTCTATCTTTACTGTATTATTTTGCAAGTCATTTAAAAAACATTCCAACTCCAAATAATGTGGAGTATTGTAGAGAATATTCGACATTAATGTATTATTTTGAATAGCCCCAATAAAATCCTGCGCGTTTCTAAAGTTGTTTATGAGTGGCAATAATCGAAAATTTTCAATACTCAATTGTCCATTAAAATGTCTAAACACTTCTAGGTATTTAATCAACAAAGAAGAATTATGGTTAAAATTTAATGTAGCTTTGAGAAAAAATAAAGATATTAAATCAATCTGCAAGAAATCGTTTTCGATTTTATGGCTTTGTGATTTTATTAAATTAAGTAGTTCATAACCTTGTTGAGTGATATATTTTTGTCGGCGATTGATGAGGTTATAGTCTTCTAGCGGAGCAGATTTGACTCTTGCATCTTTTGTGCCTAAGTCTGCGGTTTTGTTTTTTGATTCTAAGAGATTATGTTGCTCTAAAAGTTCCAAGTATTTTATCTGCAAATCAGAATTGCTACTCCATTTGTCTTTTTCATCAGCATTATTGAATAGTTCCTCAAATAAAATCAATTGTGTTTCAAAATTATAGAGTAGATTCTTAACTCTTAAACTCGTGTTTCCAAAATAATCGTATCTCATACAAACTCCTTAATAGTTAGCGACTAAGACCTCTGTTGATTCTGCCCTCTTTGTTCGATAGTTGCAATTTTTATAGTTAAATTCTAAAAAAAATGTTTTAAAATTTATGTTTTTCTCAAGCCATTTTTTTAAGATTATATGTTCTTTGCCTTTATGGCAAATAACATTCGAGAGGGCAAAGCGAATTTTTTTAGAATCTAATATCCTTAAAAATTCAAGCAAATCTAACTCATCTTGCAAGCCCCAAGCTTGATTTTCGTTATATGTCGCAGTTGCTAAAAAATAGGGTGGGTCAATATAAATAAAACTTTGAGAATCCAAAATAGAGACATCAAACTCCCGAAAATCATTATTGAATATTTCTATATTCTTTTTCTGTAAAGCTATCATAAAATGTTTGAGCTTTTCTTGCATGTTTATATTAAAATCTCTTTTGCCACATGGCAGATTAAAATGACCTCTTGCATTGAAGCGAATTTGATTGTTGAAGGCAAAAATAATGAGTACAAATAAATCCAAAGCATTTTTGTGGATATTGTAGTGATTCCTTAATTGTAAAAATTTATCTTTGTTAAAGCTTGATAGTCCGTTTTGGCTATTGCATTGATAAAATTCATAGCCCATTTTTGCACTATTAGAAAGCTCAAAGGTAGTGATAATATCCCAGATTTCTTCAAAAATCTTTTGTATGCTTTGTTTTTGCAATGTTTGATAGATTTGGGTGAGCTGCGTTAAAGAATCATTTAGGATAATATTGTTGGCTTTTATATTAATGCCTACATTTGCCCCGCCACAGAATAAATCCACAGCCGTAGAAATATCTCGTGGGAAAAGTGGCATGATTTGTGGCAAGAGTCTGTATTTTCCCCCAGTATAATTTAGGGGGCTTGAAATAAAGTTTCCTTGCATTTTTAAAGTCAATTCACTTATATTTGGCATACAAAAACCCTCTCTTTATGGTCTTTGAATAAAGATTTTCCACTGCTGAAAGCCTTATAATCAAATTCACTAACATGTATTGTGCCAACGGAATCTAAAATTTGTTCGATTTCATGTCCCTTTAGTCGTGCATTGCTTCTTCCGTTTGCGGTATATGTATTATTATACGTCACAACCAATACCCTGCTCATTTTTGCAAGATTCCCAACCAAATCTCTAAAGCTCTGCTTTGCCTGTGTCTTGCAATACTTGCTGATATTTTCTGGCTTTGGCTTTAGGGCAATTCCATATAGATGTGGCTTATCATTTTTTGTGAGTGTTTCTAGCAAATGGTAGAATCTTGAGTATTGCCTTGAATTATATGGAGGGTCGATAAAGGCTATGTCAATATGCCGTCTGTGTTCGGCGAGCTCTTGGCTTAACACATTAGAATCCTTTCTATAAATTTCTATCTTTGCTTTGCTTTTTATCGGTTCTATAAGCTCAAAGACAAATTTATCCTGCAAGGCAATATTTTTGCGGTAGGCGTCATAATGCCCCACAGTATTGGCGATTCTGTCAACACTATAAAGAAGGCTTGCCAAAAGAATCGCAAATTCTTGTCGACAAATCGCGTGCGATTCTAAAAGCCTATCAAGCTCGTCTCTGATAAAGCCCATCAGCCTAGAGTCGTTCTCGCTAAAAAACTTGCCACCAAAATGTTTGGAATAATAATTCGTTTCCAAATCTTGCGCCTCTATGCCTCGAAACATAGATTGAATCGCCTCTATTTTCTGCCAATCAAACGTTTCTTGAGGAAAGAATGCTTGATAAATAGCAAAGTTGGAATGCAAAAAATCATTGAGAATAAAATGCTCAAATTGTGGCTTTTGCATAAAATATGCGCTCACAACACCTGTGCCAGCAAAAACATCAAAAAAGCAAAGATTTTGATATTTAGTATAATCAAAAACAGACAATAACGTTTCGTCAATTCTTTCCAATAATTTTGTTTTTGCTCCTGTATAGCGGCGATTGGCAAGCTTCAAATGATGACTCCTCTAATGTCTACTCCACCAAATAATGCGCACCAAGCGATTCTTCGCGCAAGAGCGCGCTTTCGATGATGTTCTTTGCCGTGAGCAGCCGCAGGCGCAAGAGCCGCCCAATGTGGCTTTGGAGCATGACCTCAACGCCGCCGAGCGCCTCGAGTAGCGCGCTTTTTTTGCGGATAATGCCGACTTTGTTCCACATGAGCTTGCGCAGAATCTGCTTGAGATTTCCGTCATACTCGCATTCCAAGATGTCGTTGCGGGGCTGAAACTCTCGCATTTTCCATGTTGAAGCCTCTTTGCCAAGAATCTCGAACGTGGCGCGCCTTGCAAAGACGAGCGCTTCGAGCAGCGAATTGCTCGCGAGGCGATTTGCGCCATGCACGCCCGTGTGCGCTGCTTCGCCAATCGCATAGAGATTGTCCATTCCCAAAATCTTACCATTTGTATCCGTTGCGATTCCGCCCATACAATAGTGAAATGCAGGAGAAATTGGAATCGGGTCATAGCAGCTATACCCAAACCCATGCAATGTGCGTGCGATGTTGGGGAAGCGCTTCTCAAAGAAATGTTCGCGAAACATGGACAAATCCAAAAAAACTTCGGCATTGTATTTTTGTTGGTAGTCATAAATGGCGCGTGCAACAGTATCGCGCGGGGCGAGCTCGCCGCGTGAATCATAATCAAACAAGAATCGCCGCTTGTCTTTGTCGACAATCTGTGCGCCTTCGCCGCGCAACGCTTCGCTAAGGAGCGGCTTGCGCGCGCGCGTGGTCTGCACAAACACCGTTGGGTGGAACTGCAACATCTCCATATCGCAGAGCTTAAGCCCATTTTCCAAAATCATGCCATGCAGCTCGCCCGCAACGGTGTGCGCGTTGGTGTGCATTTCAAATAGCCCGCCGACACCTCCGCTCGCGATGATGACATCACGTGCGTACAGATTATAGTTGCCACGTTTGGTTAGCACATTCACGCCATAGCAGCGGTTGTCGTGAATGAGCAGCTCGGTTACGGTCGCGTTTTTCCACAATGTGTGCGGAATCTGTGTAATCAAGTGGCTGTGCAGCACCCTGCCTGTACAATCCCCTCCGGCGTGGATAATGCGGTTTGTCGAATGCGCGGCTTCTTTGGTGAAGAGGAGATTGCCCGTTTCGTCTTTGTCAAATGGCACACCACGTGCAATCAAATCATCGAGCACTTCAAGGCTTTGAATGCTCATAATCTCGACATTCTCCGTGTCGCACATTCCCGCGCCCGCGTTGAGCGTGTCTCGAATATGCAAAAGAATATCATCTTTGTTTTTTGCAACAGCGATTCCGCCTTGTGCATAGAATGTGTTGCAATCCCAAGGTTGCGCTTTGCAGAGAATCAAAACTTTTTTGTGGCGATTGATTTGCAATGCTGCATACAATCCCGCGACACCAGCACCAATAATAATTACATCATAATGATATGCCATTGTCTCCTCGTGTTTTAGGTTTGAGTGTGTCCTCATCTAGGAGCGGCACGCCCGGCACTCTTTGAATCCCTGTTTCGTTGTTTGGTAAGCGGAACAGCTCATGCGGACCTTCGGGCGGAGTTTTGTAATAGGGATTTTGCTTGATACCACAACCGAGCACAAAAAGGCTCAAATAGGCTATAATACCAATATGAAAACAGCATATCATCTTATCCAGCATTTATATCAATCCCCTTCGTTACGCAAATTGCGGGAACATCATCTACTCAAGCTTTTGTTTGAACGTTTTTTTCCGTCTCTTGCACCCAAAGCCTTTTGTTTCAAGCTCGAACCCCCGGTGCTCAAAATCGCAGTGCGCCACCCTGCCTATATCAAAGAATTTAAATACCATGAGAATACAATAAAAAAGGCTTTAAAAGCAATTAAAACCGAAGAACTTTCGTTTGCAAACGGAATCGAAAAGCTGATTGTTTTTGATAGTCGTTATGTTCCAAGCCGCAATCATGCCGAGAATATACACAGCGATTCGGATTTTCGCTATTGTGAAAATGCTGACGGTGCATTTGAAAATCTCGCGACAGATTCTGACATTGCGCGCTTGTTTGAGGAATGGCGCACAATCGTGTTGCGCCACCACCGCCTCGAGCTGCTCGATGGCGAAGACGATTTCTACCGCAGAATCAACGAGTGAGCAATGAGCCTCGAAAGCCTTTTGCGCGAGATTCCGACAACAAGTGGCGTCTATGAATTTTTTGATGAATCGCAGCGACTCCTGTATGTCGGCAAAGCGAAAAATCTCAAAAAACGTGTGCATAGCTATTTTCGGCAAAATCCGCTGCTCCCCGCGCCCAACCTCTCGTCACGAATCCACAAGATGATAAGCGAGACAAAAACTCTGCATTATCTACTGACAAACACCGAGCATGACGCACTTTTGCTCGAAAATTCGTTGATTAAGCAGCTCAAGCCCAAATATAATATTTTATTACGTGATGACAAGACATATCCCTATATCTACTACAATGACAATGACACTTTCCCGCGACTTGAAATCACGCGCAAGATTCTCAAAGCAAAGGGCGTGCGCTATTTTGGTCCCTACACAAAAGGTGCAAATGATTTGCTCAAATCACTCTATGAGCTGTTGCCGCTTGCGCAAAGCAAGAGCTGTTTGCGCGGCAAAAAGGCATGTTTGTTTGCCCAGCTGCAAAAATGTTCCGCGCCATGCGAGGGCAGAATCGAATCGCATGCGTATCGCAAATATCTCGAACAAGCGCTTATATGGTTGCAAAATCCTTCGTTGCTGTTGCCCCATCTGCAATCGAAGATGTTTGCATACTCCGAGCAGGAACGTTTTGAAGAGGCGCGCGAGTTGCGCGATAGAATCCGCGTGCTGCAAAGTCTTGAGATTCACTCGCAAATTGACCTTGCGAAATTGCATGATATTGACATTCTCAATGTTGCCAAAGACGGCAATCAGTGCTTGCTTGTGTGGCTTTTTATGCGCAATGGGCGCATTGTTTCGAGTGCGCAGGAGAGTTTGCGCGGCGAGTTTGAGCTAGAAGAACTGTTTGTACGTGCAATCTTGAATCGATACAGCGCACCGCTGCCGCTTGCGCCCAAAAGCATTCTTGTGCCTATCGAGTTGCAAGACAAGGAGATTTTGCAGAATCATATCCACACGCATTGCGGCAAGATTACCTTAACCACCGCGCGCGCAGGCTATCAGAAAGAATTGCTTGCACTGTGTGCAGCAAACGCGCTAGAAAATTTACGTCTGCTTGCGACACATAATGATGATTCCGTTCTCGAGGGGCTTTGTACTTTTGGGCTCGAAAATGTGCCGCTTCGAATCGAATGTTTCGATGTGAGCCATTTTCAAAAACAAGCTGCCGTGGGGAGCATGATTGTGAGCAATCGAATGGAATTTGATAAGGAATCCTATCGCCGCTATGAGTTGCACCATTTTGATGAATATGCGAATATGCGTGAGATGTTGAGTCGCCGTGCGCAAAGCTTTGAGACAGAGCCGCCCCCTGATTTGTGGCTGCTTGATGGCGGGAAAGCGCAGGTTGGCATTGCGCTTGAAATTTTGCAGAGTTTTTGTGCACATGTTGAGGTGCTTGGAATCGCGAAAGAAAAGCTTGATAGCAAGGCGCATAGGGCAAAAGGCGCGAGTTTTGATGTGATTTATACACAAAAAGAGGATATTCATCTCGCTCCGTCTGATAAGCGGTTGCAATTCTTGCAAAAATTGCGAGACGAAGCCCATCGATTTGCCATTAGCTATCATCGCAACAAAAAGCGCAAACAAGATTTACAGCTTGATGTGTTGCAGATTCATGGGGTCGGTAAGGCAAAATTGAAGCGGTTGCTCGATTTTTTTGGCAATTTCGAAGCGATTGCGCAGGCAAGCCTCGAAGAGCTCGGAGAAGTTTTGGATACGCGCAGCGCGCATCAAGTCTATGAGGCATTGCAAGCACAAAATGAGAGCTAGCTGCTTGCGACTCTGGATTCCAAATTATTTTGGAACATTTTCCATAGACCACCATGCCTCACAGCCTTGTGGGTCGCCCAATTGGCATGATTTGCCATAAAATTTTTTTGCCATTGCAAAATCGGCTTTGACACCTTGCCCAATGCGGTAGAGTGTTGCGAGCTTGAAGCACGAAGGCGCGCGCGAAGATTCGCAGCTTTTGCGATAGAAATTTGCCGCTTGCGCGTAGTCTTGTTGAGGCATGATGTCTCTGTTGGCATTCGCATAGAAATTGCCCATTGCATCGCATGCATCGGCATCGCCTAATTCACATGCGCGTGCGAAGAAACCGCGAGCCGAGCTATAATTCTGTTGCACGCCTTGCCCATTTGCATGGAAAACACCGAGATAAAAGCATGCTGCTGCAATGCGTCCTTCACATGCTTTGAAATAGGCATGCGCAGCTTTTTGGAGGTCTTTAAAACCGCGCATTGCATCCAGTTCGCTTGAGTAGAGATTGCCCAATGCTCCGCATGCAATGCTGTTGCCCTGATTGCAGCCAAGCTCGGCGAGCGCGATAGATTCGGCATAGTTATGGTTTCTGTATGAATCGCCGATTTTTTTAAGCAATGCTTCTGTGGGGATTTCGGTTGGTTGGGCAGAATCTTGAGCCATGAGCGGGAGTATGGTCAAGAAAGCAAAGAAAGCAAAAAGCTTCATTATGGTACTCTCCGTACATTTTTGAGTACAACAGCGGCATCAATCTCTTCGATTTTTGCGTTCGCATTGTTTTTGAAGCCCTGAATCTCCTTGAGTACATCTTCGTTACTTGCCCAATCGAGGTCTTTGTCGATATAGATTGTTGTGAAGTTGAAATCACGCAATAGGCTTTGCAGGTTGATTTTCTTGGGTGCATGCTTGACAATCAGGTATTTCTTACGCGCGAGGATATTCACTTTGACTTCAGTCGTGAGGTCGATATTGTTTGAGACAATCAACGCGTATGTGCGCTGCTGCTTTTGGAATGCGTTGCAATAGTGCCATAAGTCTTGGTCGGCATTATGCAACATACTCTTGTTGAGTCGATTGAGATATTGCAATGCGAAGTTCACAGCACAATAGTTCTCTTCGCCACCACCTTTGAAGTGATTCTTCAGCGAGTTAGAGTTTGCCGCCAAGCGCCAAATCTGGTCATCGAGTAGCGAACCGCAATGGTCAAGCCCATTTTTGATTTTCTTGAAGAATCGATTGAACGCTGTTTGGAAAATCACTTGGAATGCAGTGAGGTGGTTGTCGTAGAAATTCTTGCGAATCGCTTCAAGCCGCGCAAGATTCTCGCCCACGCGCTCACGTTCTTTGATACTTGCTTGCAATTGCACTTGAATTTTTGCGAGTTTTTCTTTATTCGCCTCGACATTGCCCATATTGCTTTGAATGCGATTGAGCAATGTGTTCACCTGAAATGCGTAACCCTTTTCTTGCTTTTTTGCAAGTGTAAGGCGGTCTTTGTGGTTTTCAATCGCCGAGCAAAACGCCTGGTAGTGGAATTGAAATCGGATAAACGACTGCTCGAAGATGTTCTCGATATTGAGATTCTGGTATTTGACCATTGATTCGTAAGAATTTTCAAGTCGTGTGAGAATGGCAAAAAATTCCGAGAATTTATCGCGCTGTATGGTTTTGTCGGAAAAAAGCAATGTTTCTAGGGCTTTGTTGATAAACCGTTTGAGTTGGATATAGTCGATGATAATCATGTGGTCGTCATGCGCAAGGTCATCAATCGCTGCAACGGACGAACTCTCGGCGAAAAAATATCCCTTAACAGCGTCAGCAACAGTCATGAGTGAGATAATTTCTTCGATAGTGTTATAATCCGTCTTTTTATAAATACTTTCGACGTATTCAAATTTTTTCGTCTCCTCGAGTGTCTCGAGCTCTTCATCGCTGTCAGTATGCCAAAAGTCATATTCGCTGACCACTGTGCGTTCGTCAAAGATTTGGAATTTTGAGGCATGCGCATCGCTCACGAAGCTGGTTTCAGCACGAAATTCAACAAACATGCCAATTGCTGGAATCACGCGTTTATCATGCCATGCAGCTTTGTTAAATTCAAAGAGCTTTTTTGCTAATGTTGTGATGACGCCCCTACCCGTTGAACCTTGATAGCTTACGATTTTGCCGTGCATATTGCCCTCGTTCCAATTTTATATATAAAAAATTTCGGAATGTACATTATATCTCACAAATCTTAAGAATTGCTTGAATCATCTGTCGGTTGCGAAAAATCCGAGATTTCATGCTCGCCTTCTGGAATCTGCTCCCAAAGCTCTTCGGCTTTTGCAAGCACTGTTGTAGGCAGGTTGAATGTGATTTCGTTGTTGTCCGATTCGACTTTGAGCGGAAAGAAGTTCCTGTCATGCATGAATGTAACTTGAATGTCTGTATTTTTGTTTTTTGGAAATTCAGCGATAGTCGCAATAATCTCGTTTGTCGAAAGCCATTTTGTGTTTTTGTCAATGATGATTTGTGTGAATGCAATATCGCGCAAAAGGCTATGTAGCGCGATGACTTTTTCGGCTTGTTTGCATTGATTAAATTTTGCTTGCGTCAGAATCTGCAACTTAACATTTGTAATAAAGTCAAGATTATCGGAAACAATCAAGAAATATTTTTGTGAAGTTTTACGAATCTTCTTGCAGTAACTCTCGAGCTCATGGTCTGTGCCTTGCAACATTTTGGTATCAAGATGGCGCAAATAGAATTTGGCAAAACTATATGTACAGATATTTTCTTCACCGCCGTTGCGAAAGAATTGAACCTTAATTGAGCTTGAGTTTACAGAGAGTTTCCATATCTCATCATCAAGCAAAGTCGAAGAGATGTTGAGCCCATTTTTGAGCTTGCGCAAAAGCCGTTCATAAGAAGCGTTGAGCACAAGCTTAAAGGACTCAAGGTTACGTTGATAGAAATCATCACGTAGCTCTTCGAGTTTTTTAATCTGTGTTTGGGCTTTGGCAATCTGCTTTTGTTGTTCGCCCAAATTGTCGTTGAGCTCTTTGATTCGTTCGAGTGCATCTGGTTTTGCCTGTTTTGTGTCGATTTGTCTTTGCAAAAATTTGATTTCTCGCGCCGCACCCTGCTTTTGACGTTCGAGCATTGTGCGTCCTTCGCGGCTACTTGTGATAGCCGAACAGAGAGCTTGATAATGGACTTGGTAGCGCAAGAAAAACTCCTCGAAAATAGGCACGACATTGAAATTGTTGATTCGTGCTAGGATTCGATAGGAATTTTCGAGCCGCGTAATAGTTGTGGTGTAGCGCAAGAAGTAATCGCGCGTGCGCGTGCGGTCCATAAAGAGTAATGTATCAAGTGCGCGCAACAAGAATCGTTTGAGTAGCAGATAATCGAGCATGTGTTCCACATCTTGGGGTAGCTCGTCAATCATTGCAATTGCGGCGTTTTCGAGTACAAAATAATTTTTGACGGCTTGCGCAATCGGCAATGATGTGGGCACATCGTTGAGCGTGGCATAATCGGTCGATTTATAGACATCGTTGATTTTGGCAAAACGTTTCTTTTCTTCTTTGTCAGCGAGCTCATCGTCTGTTTCGGTGTGCCAAAAATCGTTTTCGCTGACAAGTGAATCTTCGCTGAAATCTTGATAGCGCGAGGCATGAATATCCAAGATTTGGTCATTGTCTGCTCGATATTCGACAAGCAAGCCTTTGGTGGGCAATGCCTTTGGGTCATGCCATGTTGCACGACTGAAGCTAAAGAGTTTTTTGAAATGATTAATCACCACTCCTTTCCCGGTGGCATCTTGAAACGTTACGATTTTCCCATGCACAAGCGATTCCTTAGTTTGCAATCATAAAAAAGAGAGCATTGTATAAAAAGCAAACATAAAGATTCCTTAATATCAATTTCTCATAGAGATAAAACTTTATGGAGAATTTTTTCTGTTGTCTCCCATGGGCGCTCACCTACAATACGTGCTTGAATGATTCCTTGTGCATCGAGGAGAATCAATGTGGGCGTTACAGCGACACCATAACGTTTTGATGTGATGGCAAGCTCGTCTTTGAGCACAACCATGCTATCCCAACCAAAGCGCTTTGCCATATCAGCAATGACTTCTGGCGTGTCAGGTGCATTGATAGCGAGCACAACAAGTTTGCCTTGCTGTTCTTTTGCCATTGTGTTCAGTTTTGGCAAATCTTTGATACATGATGCGCAGCCATTTTTAAAAAATGCAAGCACAACAGCTTTATCTTGCATGAGATTCGGAGTGAACTCTTGCCCATCGAGTTGTTTGGCAGAAATTTTTGGGGCATTTTGCCCGACTTCGGCGCTTATTTTTTCGCCACAGCCTACAAAGGTCAGCGCAAATAGAGCGCTTAGAATCTGAAGTATTTCTTTCATTGCATTTCTCCATGTTTTAAGAGTAGTTTTTTATCCCCATAGCTTCCAAGCTCGGGATTGTGGGTGATGAGAACAAGGCTTTTGCCCTCTTGCTTGAAGGATTGCAAGAGCTCGAGTACACGCGCCTCATTTTCGCTATCAAGATTTCCTGTGGGTTCATCAGCAAGCAGAATCTCGGGATTGTTTATCATCGCACGTGCGATGCATAGCCGCTGTTGCTCGCCACCACTTAGTTCGCTTGGGAGGTGGCGCACACGATGAGAAAGTCCAACTTTTTCGAGCATTGTCAGTGCATCTTCTTTATCAATACTTGAATGGTAATATTGTGCGAGCATGACATTTTCAACAGCGCTAAGATAGGGAATCAAATAGAATTGTTGGAAAATCAACCCAATTTTTTCGCGGCGCATAAGAATCTTCTCCTCTTCACTAAGATGTGTCATGTCTTTATCAAAAAAGGTGTATGTCCCACTTGTCGGTGAATCAAGCAATGAGATGATGTTGAGCAAAGTCGATTTACCCGAGCCACTTGGTCCCATAATCGTCAGCCATTCGCCCTTATCAAGCGTGCAGCTGACATTGTGCAGCGCACACACATCGCCAAAACGTTTGCTAATCTGATATAGATTGAGAATCATCTTATTCCCCTTTTAGATTTGTTACAATATTAATTTTGAGTGCTTTTTTGAGTGGGTAATAGGCACTGATGAAGCTAAAGAATAGAGCAATACCAATCGCCAACACAAAAGGCAAGAATCGAAAAGAGACGCTCGAATCAAAAAGTACCCAACCTAAGACATTTGCTAGCCCAAAGCCACAAATTGCGCCTAAAATAATTGCAACGAGACACATCACTGCCACTTCTGTGCCAAGCATAGACAAAATATCACGTTTTGTTGCACCAAGGCTTAGGTGTAGCGCAATCTGCTTTTTGCGTGCAAAAATCATCGCGCTTAGAGTGTTGTTCACACTCAATGAGGCAATCAGCAAAACAACAAGGCAGATGAGCAACATCAGCGATTGCATTTTGCTAAGAATCGCCCCTTCGCTTGATGCGACTTGCATCATCGGCTTTGCAGTCATCGTTTCATCGCTTAGGTTTGCCGCGATTGCCTGAATCGATTCAAAGTCGCCATACAATACGGCTTGTATGTAATGCAGATTCTGCGTTTCAAGCAGTTGTTGCATTGCAGAAATCGCAATCAGCGCCATGTTGTCAAACGCATCTCCGCTGCTAAGGATTCCTTGTACGATAAACGTTTGTGTCTTGAGGCTTTTGGGGTCAGTGATTGTGAGCTTTTGCAATGGTTTGAGCTCAAGCGTTTTGGCGAGCTGCTGCCCGACAAAAATGGAATCTTCTGCAAAGACGCTTTGCCCAAAATGTCCCGCGCTTGCCTGCAAAAAAGGCTGAATTGCTTTAAGAGAATCAAACTCAACTCCCGCAACAAGTGCGCTATTACTCTCCAAGCTTAGGCTCGCGAAGAAAAAAGGCGAGGCAGCCTTGAGAGATTCCTTTGGAATCTTTGCAAGCGCGCTTTGATATTGTTCTGTCGTCAGCGGCGCATTGTTGGGGACGATGACAAAATTTGCGCCATAGACTTTGAGCTCGCGGTGGAGCTTGCCTGTGATGTCAAATGAGAGATTGAGAAAAGCGGCGCTCACAGCCGAGCCGATGAAAAGCGCAAAAATAATCACAAGTACCTTATTCCATGAAAAACATAAAGCTTGCACAATGCAGCGGTAAAAAAAAGATTTGTTAGCGTCCATAGAGTACCTTTGCAGGGGGGAGGTCGGAGATTCCAGAAATGAGGAATAATGAAGCAAAAATAGTAATCAATGCAGCAAAAACGAGGCACAATGGCAGCGCAATCCACGACATCGGCAAGAAATGCTCAAAGATGAGCCACGCAATGCCTTCGCCAATGCCTTGCCCAAGCAAGAATCCGATTGTTGCACCGATGATTCCGATAAAAAGCGCCTCGAGGGCAAACAAAAGATAGACTTGTAAGAGTGTGGCTCCCAAAACTTTGTGCAGCGCAATCTCGGCGCGCCTCCGCTCCATTTCGGCGACAAGTAGGCTTGCAATGCTCGCTGTTGCGGCAAGGAGTGCGATAAAGCTTGCAAGCGCCATAAGGCTTTGGATTTTTTTGACAATCGTGCTTTCGGCATCGCTGACTGAAAGCTGGGGTTTGGCGCTTGTGCCTTTGAAATCTTCTTCGATTTGATATGCAATGCTGCTCACAAATGCGCTGCAATACCATGAATCAAACTCGACTTGCGAGAGCGAATCGATGTCGTTGCGCGCCTTTTGCGAGAGTGTGTTTTCGGGGATTGTCAGCGCGGAGACTTCGGCTTTGAAGAATTGATTGGGTTTGTTATCGAGCCATTGCGCGAGCGCAAGTGAAGTGATGATTTTGTTCTCAAACGTACCACTATGCGAGACGATTGCGCTAATGTGCACCTCGCGCGTTTGGTGGTTGTGAGACAGAATCAGCACATCGCCAATGTTGAGATTCTGTGCTTGCGCAAGCTCGCTGCCTACCATAATAGAATCGAGGCTATCATCAAGTGCCCATTGCCCTTCAATCTGCCAAATTGGGTAGAGATTCTTCAGTCCCGTGCGGAAGTCGGGCTCGTCTTTGAGGTCGAGATTTTTGTCAAAATAGCTTCCGCTAAGTAGCACATCAAAATGCACGTCACTTTGTGTCGTGGCTGTGGCTTGAAACTCTAAGAACGGCGCAAATGCGATGATACTATTGCGCCAAAAGATTTCTTTTATCGTCTTGAGCTTGCTTTCGTCAAGAAAGCTTTGCGAGGCGAGCGGCGTATAGAGTGTGTCGCCAACCTCGATACTTAGGCTCGCACCTTTGGGCAAAACGACAATATTGCTACCAAAACTCCGCAATTCTTTTGCAATTTCATTGCCGATTCCGAGTGTGATATTGAGCATTGCACTCAAAAGCATTGTGCTCAAAACAAATGTGAGGAGCATAAGCGATTTTTGGAATCGATTGTTCATGAGTGAAGCGATGATAAGACGAAAATTCATTGGACTAGCCTTTGGATTTTATATGGGATTTGTACGTCATCATCGACATATTTTTCGGGCGATTCGATGAATTGTTTTTGATTCTGTTCATTTGCAAAATAATAGGTGATTCCCTTAAAACTATATTGAAATGGCGCATCGAAATTAATGAGTTTTTCGCCGCTTATGGGGTCACTGACTTCTTTTTGTTGGGTTTGGCTAAAGAAATTGCTGCCCTCAAGCACATCTGTAACGTTGATGATAATCAAATCGCCCTCGATTTTGTGCGCAAGCGGAATCGGGTTGCAGCCACCCATTTTGCCCACGCTGGGCAGAAAGATTCGCACATTGCATGCAATGCAAATGAGCTCATCGCCTCGCTTGACATAGCCCATATCTCCGCATAGCGCGCATGCGTCAAAGACAACGCCCGGCGAGCGGCGATTCGCAAAGCGATTGAGCAAGAAAAAGCGCACGACTTTGCCTTCGTTGGTGATGTACGCATAGCGGTGCAGCTTGTTATCATCGAGCATTTTTGCGTCAAACACAAAAACTCCATGCTCGGGCTCCACGATTGTGGGCGCGTCAATGACGATTGGGCGTGAGGCAACAAGGTCGAAATAGAGCAAACATGATGTGCCTACGAGCATGAGCGCAATGCTGCTAGCTGCGCGTTGCGACAATACATGTCGCGCGGCAATTTGTAGGCGATAGGTTGAATCAAGAAAATGTTGTTTGATTGGTTGTGGTGGTAATTTGAAAAGGAGTAAGATTCCAAGAATACCTAAGATTCCCAAAAGAATATAGGGAATGAGAAACCCATAATGGATTGTTTTTGCAACATAACTTAGTAAAAGAGTGTGTGTTTCGATGATAGAATCTTGCATGAGTTTGAGCAAGATTTCGCCCGCAAGAGCATTGAACATGAGGAGCATAACAAGGATTCCAATCCATTGGATTGCGAATATGCGCAAAAGTGCAAAAGCCGCGCAACAGATGAGGATTCCAAGCGCAATGAGCCCCATAGAGCTTATGGCGAGTGTTTCGAGGAAATCAGTCGTAAAGAGTGGATAGAAACGGCTGATGTAGCAATAACGTGCCATATAGAGAAAAATGAGAATAAAAAAGAGAATCGCATGCCAGCCTTTGAGACACACAAAAGGTGCACTAAGTGTGAGGAATAATCCCATTACAAGGGTGCAATTGATAACAAAATAGAAATTTTCGGCATTTGTGCGGAAGACAAAAAATGCCATCCAGCCCAAAACAACGCCCGCAATGCCCCAAATCGCGGCTTTACGCCATTCTAGCAAAGGCATGAGCAATGCGGTGATAAAGACAAAGGGTAAAAAAGCCTGCAAAAGTTGCACAAGATAAATCGACATAGACTCTCCTCCAGCAGAGAAGATTCTCTGCTGTTGCGGGATTATTTGGGTGCGCCCGTGTATTTGAAGTTATATTTCACCGTGAAAGGTTCAAACCACTTGCCCACACCTGTTTCTGCATCGACATGGCGACCAAAGCCTTGTCGTTCAGGGTTTTCAATCGCAAAAATCAGCTCATAGTTTCCAGGACCAAAGCCGTCTTTTTCCATTGCAATATTTGCGCCATAGTGCGCACCATCATCGGCGACCATTGGCATGAATTTGCCACTTTTTGTCTTTTTGGTGTCGAGATTCGTAATCTTATACCCCACCGTAAGATAGGGAATCCACGCACCTTCGGCGAAACCATTCTTATTGCCTTTTGTGGCTGAAATGTCTGCCTCGAGATGAATGTCTGCCAAAGATGCTGCCAAATCGACACCACGTGGCTCCATTTCGATGGGTTGCAAATACACAGCGGCAATCTCCATACCATTGCGCTCGATACTATCGCCAATCGGCACTTCTGCTGCAAATGCAGCGCCGCCAAGGATTGCGCCCGCCAAAAGCGGAGAAACCAAAACTTTTTTCATAAGAAACTCCTAAAATAAAATTTCATTCACAACAAATTATGCGTGTTGCCTCCTTTGTTGTGAGATGAGGCGATGTGTGAGCAATAAGCCCACAACAATCACACATAAAACGGCGATTTGTGGAATCAACGTTTCATAATAAGGGTAGATTCCAAGCCATGTAATGGGTTCAAAGCTAAAGGGCACAAATGTTGGCAAAATGAGCTTGCCCTCGATGAGCTCCGCAACGGCTTTGCCCGCAAAGATAAAGCAAAGGACAAAGATGAGGTAGGAGGTGAGGGAGAAAAAGAGCCGCACAGGAAAACGTACAGCACCCGCTTTGAGCACAAAATAGAGCACAAGCAAAATCGCGCAACCCATACAAAGCCCGCCAATGACAGCCCAAAAGCCGCTAGAATCGTTCGCGCTAAAGAATAGGGATTGATAGAAAAGCACTGTTTCTGCACCCTCGCGATAGACGGCAAGAAAGACCGTCCACCATAGCACGCGCGCACTGCCTTTGTGAATCGCCTCTTGCGCTTGAGATTGGATATAGCTTGTCCATTTATATGATTTGGAAAGAAGCCAAAATCCGACATAGAGCAGCAAAAATAGCGCGATAATCATCGTGATGCCCTCGAGTAGCTCGCGGAATTGCCCCGCAAAGGATGCAAAGAGGTAATAGACTGCAAATGCCGTTACAAAGCTTAGGAAAATGCCCACGCCAAGAGCGGAATAGACGATTCCCGTTTGTTTTGCATTGCCTGATTGAACGAGATAGGCTGTGATAGCAAGCACAATGAGCATGGCTTCTAAGCCTTCGCGCAAGATGATAACAAGCGCAGCAATCCATAAAGCGGTGGGCGAGAGGTCTTGGATTTTCTCAATCGAGCTCGCAATCAACGTATAGAGCGCATCGAAATGATTGCGCAGCTCATCTTTTGGTGCATTTGCCTTCATCAGCGCCACGCCTTGTGTGAAATGCGATTCGATAGAAAGCTTCAGATTGCTATCGATTGCACCAATTTTATTTTCCATTTGACTCGCCTCAAAAAGGTCTAAATAAACGCTTTGCAAAGCTTCAATCGATGTTTGCGCGGGGATTTGTTGGTATTGGTCTAAAATCGCATCGAGTGCGAGGCGAATCTCGTTTGCCACATTTGTATAGTCTGTGCTTGCGACTTCTTGCACAAAACCTTCGACAGAGACAATCTCGATTGCCTCGCTCGGAACGAGCAACAAAAGTTCAAAGAGCTTGTCTGAAAGTGCGGCGAGCTCGGTGCGCAATTCTTTTTCGTCAATGGCGCTATCCTTGAGCTTGCGCACGATTTCTCGAATCTTTGCCTGCCATTTTTGCCCCTCGTTTGCCGCGGTGTGTTGGTTTATCACAATCTCAAGCTTGGTGTTGCGATAATCATCAAACAGCACTCCTTTTTCGAGCAGATTTGCTGCCTCAAGTGGCTGTTTCTTTTGTAGACGCAGTGCGACAATATCGAACTTTCCGCTGATTTGCTCATAGAGAAAATACAGCTTTGGATTGAGCCTCGCGGCTGTCTCAAATTGCTGCATTGCCGCGCTATCGCGGTTGTCCTTTTGTGTGGTGCTCGTTGCTGTTGCGGTCGCGGATTCTGTCTCTGTGCCATTGTCGCTTGTTTCGCCCAAAAGACGCGCGAACATCTCCTCTGCTTCTTTGGCACGTTGCTTTTCTGCTGCAATCGATGCTGCCTCTGCCGCTGCTTTGTCATAGTTTTCATCACTCGCTTCAGCGACAAGCTTCATCGAAGGGTCAAGCAGAGGCAAAACAAGGTCGAGCTCGAAGATAAGCCCCCCAATCAGGGCTTCGATTCGCTCCATATCTGCGCCATTTTTATAGAGATTGCGCAACAAATTGAATTTTTTTTCAATAAGATAGGCTTGCGCGCCAATATTGCGTGCAATCGTGCCTTCGATATTTTCAAAATGTTGAAAATAGGCTGTTTCAGCGAGTTTTTTTGCCAAAGCAGCATCGCCATTTTGATAGCTCGCAAAGCTTTGCGCAAGAACGCGCTTGATTTGCTCGCCCTCCGCCTGATAATCATCGGTTTTTGCAAACAGCAACGCGTTGTGGAGAAAAGCAGCAATAAGAACCGCTATCAGAGAGTATTTTTGCACCATTACACCTTTCATTTTTTATAATAGAAACTATTTCCATTTGCGATAGTGTAAAATGATTTTGCTTATAGTTCTATTAAATATTTTCATGGGTGGGGGAAGTGCCCAAACATTGGATTTTTCGAATCGGAGATGTGGTTTTGGGCGCGCGACTTCAAGTCGCACGCATTATTTAATATGTGCGATTGAAACCGCACCTCCAAAGATTCCAAATTGTCATGTTGAGTGAAGCGAAACATCTCGTCATTGCGAGCAGCCGTGCAAGCATGGCAATCAACAATTCTGCTTGCCCAACGTCGTGGATTGCTTCGCATAAGCTCGCAATAACGTCTTGATTTGCCATTACTCATCAATTCTAGAATCCCCAACCACAGCGCTGCGTCTATGTTATGCCTTTTGGCTCAAACATAGCCGTTGTGCGCTGTGATTGGGAGAATGGAATCTTGCTAGACATTTTGCTATTTGTCATTCTGAAGTCTTTAGGCTGAAGAATCTCATGTTGTAAGAATCATGAGATGTTTCGGCTTTGCCTCAACATGACAATGGAGGTGCGATTTCAATCGCACACATTAAAACATAAGTGCGACTAAAGTCGCACCTCCAAATTGGATTCCAAACTGTCCGCGATTCCAAATTATTTACCTAGCCATGCATATAATACTAGCAAAGGAGAGTCATGCAAAACGATACAATGCAACTTGAGGCGGAGATGCTCGCGCATATCGGCGCATGCTGCCTCGAATCACCGAAGGGTGCGTTTGTGGATTATCCCAACGCGCGGATTCCACACGAACTTGCCAAACATGGAATCGCGCCCGCAAGGGCGGAGGATTCGACATGGCTCCTTGCCACAACCGCGCCGACCGTGCAGCTACGCGAGGATTCCGTGCTGCTCCTGCCGCTTGCAGACCCCCTTGTTGCGTTCGAATCCGTTAGGAGCGCGCTCCAAGGGTTTGGTGAACGTTTCAGTATCCTCATGCCTTTCGTGCTTTGGAATCTCCCACAGCCGCGCTGGTTCGTCTTTGCCTCACGTTCTGTGCATCCGCTTGCGAGCCTCCGCTTGCAATGCGCTGAATTGCTCGATGGGCTCGATTGGTACTCGGCTTCTATGCACCAAGCCGCGTTTGTGTTACCGCCCAAGCTTGCCCGTGAGCTGCGCGGCTTCGTGAGGAATTGAGATGTCTCGTGTTGGCGATATGAGATTTTCCATCGCCCTCACAGGTGGAATCGCCACAGGCAAGAGCACCGTTGCTTCAATGCTGAAGCTTTTGGGCTATGCAATCATCGATGCCGACATAATTGCACATGATGTGCTAACACAGCATGCCGCGCGCGTCATCGAGGTGTTTGGGCACGAGATTTGCGATGTAAATTCCAATATCGACCGCAAAAAACTCGGTGCAATCGTTTTTGCAGACCCCGAAAAATTGCACGTTCTCGAATCGATTGTGCATCCCATCATCGCGCAGACAATCTATGAAAAAGCCGCTGTATTGGAACAACGCAAAATACCCTTTTTTGTTGATATTCCCATTTTTTTTGAAAAACGTGAGCTTTTTGCGTTTATCTCAAAATCCGTGCTTGTGTATGCGCCGCCAGATGTGCAATTAGCGCGTTTGCAAGCGCGCAACAATCTCTCGCTAGAGGAGGCAAAACAGCGCATTGCGGCGCAGATTCCCATTGATGTCAAAAAACAGCAAGCAGACGCCATCATCGACAACAGCGGCGATGTGCAGGCATTGCAGGTTCAGGTTGAACGTTATTTGGAGCGCCTAAGGAGCGAATATGGTTTGTGAAAAATATGTCGCAAGCGGCAATGATTTTTTGATTTTCCATACCTTTTGTGCGCATAACCGCAGCGCTCTTGCGCAAAGGCTTTGCGACAGGCACAATGGAATCGGTGCTGATGGCTTGATTGCGCTGTTACCCAAAGGTGAACATGGCGATTGTGATTTTGTTTGGGAGTTTTACAACAGCGATGGTAGCGTTGCGACAATGTGCGGCAACGGCAGCCGCGCGTGTGCGCTCTATGCGTTCAAACATGGCTTGTGTGGACGTGAGCTTGCGTTCCAAACGGGCGCGGGGAGAATCTGTGCGCAGGTGCTCGAGAATGAGCATGTTGCCGTGCAATTTCCGTTTGTACGGATTTTGCAAAATGGTTTGCATGAGTGCGCAATGCCCGCATTTTTGCTCGACACGGGCGTGCCACATCTCGTACTATGTGCGCGTGATGAGGCGGAATCGGCGCGTCCAACAAGTGAGGAATTGCGTGCATTGCGTGTGCGTTACAATGCAAATGTCGATGTCGTGTATGTTGCACAAAACACCGTGCATGTGCGCACGTTCGAGCGCGGGGTCGAAGCCGAGACGCTCGCGTGCGGCACGGGAATGGCGGCTTGCTTTGTTGTCGCGCACCATAATGGACAGCTTGCAGGCAATGAAGGAATCGTGATTCCCGCAAGCGGCGAGAAATTGCATTTTTATTTTGCACATGATTTTTTATGGTTTTCAGGCAAGGTGCGCTATGTGGCGACATGTCAGATTCCTAGCGCGGTTTTGTAGTCTTTCTGGCGCATGTCTTTTGAGCTGCTTGCTCGCAAGCGAGGTCGAGTTCTCGGACGATTTCCATGCCCTGCCGCTTGGCGAGGCGCGCAAGGCGGAGTTTGTCGCGCTGCTGCTTCCTTTGCTCGAACAGGAGAATCGCACCATTCTTCGCGATAGGCAGATTGTGCTTGATTTTTTTGATAATTTTTTGTGGAATCTACATAACAAGTTGCAGGGCGAAGATTTTCAAAAAATTGTCGCGCTTGCACGTGCCTATAAGATTGGTCAGCTCTTTTGCCGCGATGAATACCTGTTGCGAATCGACATTGTCCCCATCTCGCTCGCACTCGCTCAAGCTGCGCTTGAGAGTGGCTGGGGGAGCAGTCCATATAGCCGCAAATACAACAATTTCTTTGGTGAATACACAACGCTTTCGTCTGTTCCAAGCCACAAGATTGCGGGGAGTCGCAAACGAATTCGCATTTTTGAGAGTATTGAGGACGCTGTGCGCGCATATATGTGGAATCTGAACACGCATTATGCCTATGCCGAGTTTCGCAAGGAGCGGATGTTGGCGCATAGCAAGGGCGAAGGCTATACGGGCACAGAGGCGATTGAATTCTTGCTTGCTTATTCTGAAGTGCGCGAGCAATATGCACATCGTGTGGCGACTCTGATGGCGCGCAATCTTTTCGAGCGGCTCGATTGGGAATTTTATCGCAAGAATCAGCGCCCAATGAGCAAACAGCAGAGGCTTTTGCAGATTCTCCCTGTTTCGTTTCGCGCCTTTGCGGAGTGAATGCACAATTTTTTGTGTCGGTTGTGCTAGTTTTAAGGTGAATCGGAATAAAATCAAAGTATTCATGAAAGACTAACTTGGAAAGGGGTGCTAATGTCAGAAAATGTGAATAGGCGGGACTTCCTTGGAATGGCGCTTGGTGGCGTGGCTCTTGTTGGAGCTGGCGCAACACTTGCTGCTGTGAAAAGGACGTGGGACCCGCTACCTAGCGTCATTGCGGCGGGGTTTACGACGGTAGACCTAAGCCCAATGGCAGAAGGCGAATTGCGAGTTGTGGAATGGCGCGGAAAACCTGTGTATATTCTCAAGAAAACTGCAGCGATGAGTGCATGCGATACACGCGATGTGAATGTCGGAGGTGCAGCATATTCTGTTGGAATCCAAATCTGTACGCATTTGGGTTGTATTCCTGCTTATGATTCGGGCAAAGCAATGTTCAAATGCGCATGCCATGGTGGCGAGTTTGATGCTTGTGGACGTAATACTTTTGGACCTCCGCCTACACCTATGGAGATTCCGCCTTTTAAGATTGACGGCAATACTTTGGTGCTTGGCGAAGAGGGACCAGAGTTCTTGAAGCTCAAAGAAGCGAACGCATAAGGAGGAACTAGATGGCAGAATTTAAAGAAGCAACGGGCGTTGTCGATTGGCTCGACCAGCGCTTGGCAGTCAAAAAATTTATCAAGGTTATGATGACGGAATATTGGATTCCTAAAAACATCAATTTCTTGTGGGCAATGGGGGTTACACTCCTCATTCTATTCCTTGTTCTTTTCTTTTCGGGGCTCATGCTGCTGATGTACTACAAGCCTGATACGCAGCTCGCATTTGATAGCGTGAATCAGACGATTATGCAAGAAGTCGCCTATGGTTGGTTGTGGCGGCATGTCCATGCTGTGGCGGCGTCTGTGATTTTCTTGGTGATTTATATCCACATGTTTGTTGGAATCTATTATGGTTCGTTCAAACGTGGGCGCGAGATGATTTGGGTCAGCGGAATGCTGCTTTTTATGATTTTTTCAGCCGAAGCGTTTAGCGGCTATATGCTTCCTTGGGGCCAGATGAGCTTTTGGGCTGCTGCGGTGATTACAAATCTCTTTGGCGGAATCCCTTTGATTGGACCTGATTTGGTGATTTGGATTCGCGGGAATTTTATCCCAGCTGATGCGACTTTGACACGATTCTTTATGCTCCATGTTGTGTTGCTTCCTGTCGTGATTCTCTCGCTCATTGCGCTGCATTTCTACACATTGCGCTTTCCCCACGTCAATAACGAAACAGGTGAAGTGATTGATTTCGATAAAGAAGCCGAGAAATACAAAGCAGGCAACCGCAAAGAAGCAAAAGTTGTTGCGTTTTGGCCAGACTTTTTGTCCAAAGACATCTTTGTTGTTTGTGTTTTTATGATTGGCTTTTTCTTTTTGGTGTGCTTCCATTACGATTTTGCAATGGACCCCATCAACTTCGACCCTGCCGATTCGCTCAAAACACCACCACACATCTACCCTGAATGGTATTTCTTGTGGAGCTACGAAGTGTTGCGTGGCTTCTTCTTTAGCTCGGATTTGGGGCTTATGGCTTTTGGCGTTGCAAACGTGATTTTCTTGCTCATGCCATTGCTTGACAGAAGCAAGGTTGTCGCGCCTGCACACAAACGACCCGCATTTTTTGTGTGGTTTTGGTTGCTCGTTGCTGATTTGATTGTGCTCACAATTTATGGCAAGCTTCCTCCAACGGGTGTCAATGCCTATATCGGCTTTGTCGCGTCCATCACATTCCTTGGCTTGTTTGTGCTGTTGCCTATTATCACAGCATTTGAAAACAAAAAGGCAGGAGGTCATTCATGAGAGAGCTCAAAATTCTTGGTTTGCTTGTCATCATTACAGGTGTGATTTATTGGGGTGTTGAACCGCTCGCACATAGCGTCATGCATCCCCATGTTGCGCCTGCAGATTATACATTCAAAGACTCTGTGAAGCCCGCGCCCATTCTTGGCGATAACGAAGCAGAATATCAGCAACAGCTTGCCGCTTGGCAG
The DNA here is from genome assembly GCA_947177485.1 of uncultured Helicobacter sp. Classification (GTDB taxonomy): domain Bacteria; phylum Campylobacterota; class Campylobacteria; order Campylobacterales; family Helicobacteraceae; genus NHYN01. Next base: position 11,590 of record CAMWUR010000016.1, on the reverse strand, counting down.
AAAGAAATCGATGAGATTTTCCCTGTTTTGAGCCAGCGCATTGCAAATGGCAACGCTGCTAAAGGGCAAGAGATTGTAACAAGCAATTGTGTTGCGTGCCACAGCATGGAATCACAGGGCTTCCCAGCAGTTATGGACAATGCGACTTTATCGAGCAGCTATGGTGTTGTGCCTCCAGACCTTTCAAACATTGGGTATTTGTATGATTCGTATTATCTCTTCAACTTCATCAAAGACCCTGCTGTTGCCGCAAAAGTCAGCCACAAATTCCCACCTGATGGCAACAAGGTACATCCAATGATTGCCTATAAAGACATCAGCAGCGATAATGAAATCGCCGATATGGTTGCCTATTTCAACAGCATTGCTCCTAGCAGTATGGACGATAAAGCCGTATTTGTCGAGGCTTGTTCGCGCTGCCATTCTGTGAAATATGACCATCTTGCTGCTCAAAGCACCACTGATGATGTGAATGCTTATATGGGCGTGCGCGCGATTCCGGATTTGTCGATGATGATTCGTGCGCGCAGTTTGGAGTATCTCCATACATTCATCAATGACCCACAAAAGCAGCTACCCGGGACTTCGATGCCACGCGTGGGCTTGAAAGAAAATACCGAAAAGCAAGTGATTGCCTATCTTGAAAGTGTGGGCGATAGCAAAAAAGGTGAGCGCCAATCTCTTGGTATCGGACTTATGATTTTCTTTGCAGTCATGGCTGTCCTCGCTTATCTATGGAAATGCAATGTTTGGAGTCGGTTGCACTGATTCTTCTTTTGGCTTTCTTCACTTCTAGCGCCTTGCGGCTGCTTGAGTATTTCTCGGGCAGTTCGTTGGCGCTTTTACGTTATAATCCTCGTTTTAATCATGCATTGAGGGGCTGTTTTGAGAGTATGGGTTGTCTTATTTCTTTGTGTGGGGGTTTTGTTAGCAGAGTTGCAAATTATCAAAAAAGAAGCCTCGCCTGAACAAAAAGTCTTTTTATTATTGAGCGGAATCCAAGGTGATGAGCCGGGTGGATTCAATGCAGCAGCTCTGATAGCAAGTCGGCATTACACCATCACCAAAGGCAATGTGTGGGTTGTTGCTAACCTCAACCAACACAGCATACTTGAAAATCATCGCGGAATCTATGGCGACATGAATCGCAAGTTTGCTACTCTACGTGATAATGACCCTGAAAAAAAGATTGTTGAAGAGATTAAAGAGCTCATCAAAAATGACCGCGTAGAAATTGTGTTGCATCTGCATGATGGCAGCGGATTCTATCATGATAGCTACATCAGTAGTTTGCGCAATCCTAAACGTTGGGGGCAGAGTTCGATTATCGACCAAGAGCAGCTCGACAATGTTCCGCATGGCGATTTGAATGGCATTAGCCAGCGCATTATTGCTGAAATCAACGAGAATCTCTTGAATGACTTACATCGCTATCGCGTACGCAATACCAACACGGCTGTTCAAGACAAAGAGCAGCAACTCTCACTCACATTTTTTACAATCAATCAAGGCAAAGCTGCCTTTGCGAATGAAGCAAGCAAGAATCTGCCCTTGCGCGAACGTGTCTATTATCATCTGCTCGCGATTGAGGCGATGATGCACTATCTTGGGATTGAGTTTAATCGCAATTTCACGCTCGACCCGCAAACGGTGCAAGCAGCACTTGATGACCCGAGCATTACAATTGCATTTGCTAATAAAATCTCTTTACCTATTAATCGAATCAAGAATCATATCACTTATTTCCCTATGCCCAAAAAATCGCTCGCATACCATTCAAGCAATCCACTTGTACACCTATATCAAAAAAAGGGCACATATTCTATTAAATATGGCAATAAAACGATGGCATGGCTCATTCCAGACTATTTCGAGACAGATGAGACACTCGAATCTGTGCAGATGATTCTCGATGATTCCTCACAGCAGGTTGCGCTCGGTAGCATTGTGCGTGCGCGCCAGTCGTTTAGTGTCCCCAAAGTCGCTGATGACGTGCGTGTCAATATCATCGGTTTCTCGCGCCGCAACCTTGTGAGCGAGCATGACATTACAATCCATAAAGACCAAATCGAATCGAAATTCACACTTGATAGAAATGGTGCGCTCGTACGTGTTGAGTTTTATCGTGGGCAAAAATTTAGTGGCATGGTGATTGTTGACTTTGAGCAATGAATCAGCAAGATTATGGCAGAATCAGAGAAAGAAAAAGGGGAATCATGGTCGCAGTGATTTTGTGTGGAGGGATTGGTTCGCGGTTGTGGCCGATTAGTCGCGAGCTGTTGCCCAAGCAGTTTTTGACGCTTTTTGCGGGCAAATCGCTGTTCCAAAAAACGCTTGCACGTAATGCGCGGCTTGCCGATTCCTTGCTTATCGTTACACACAATGACCATTATTTCATGGCATACAACCAGCTCCAAGAAGAGCTTGGAGAGGAGGCGCGAATCGCTTTCTTGCTCGAATCCGAGCAAAAAAATACCGCGCTCGCGCTCGCGCTTTCGGCGATGAGCGTACAGCCTGATGACATCATTCTCGCTGTTCCTTCCGACCATCTCATCACCAATGAAAATGCCTACAAACAAGCTGTAAGCGAGGCTGTGCAACAAGCACAGGCTGATTCTATCGTGCTGTTTGGAATCAAGCCCACCTATCCTGAAACAGGCTTTGGCTATATCCATGCACATGGGCAGGAGATTCTCTCATTTGTCGAGAAGCCCTCGCTCGCGATTGCACAACAATTTTGCGCGATGCCAAATTATTTTTGGAATAGCGGCATGTTTTGCTTCAAAGCGCGACATTTTTTGTCGGAGTTGCGCCACTATGCGCCCGATGTTTTTGAGGCAGCACATGTTGCGTTTGCGAACAAAAGCACACAACAAGCGCCATTGCAATTTTTGATTCCCCCCGCTTCTTGCGCTGCACAAAGTATTGATGAGGCGCTTATGCAAAAGGCGCAGAATCTCAAAGTGATAGAGGCTAATATCGGTTGGAGCGATATGGGTAGCTTCGAGGCATTGAGCAATGTCTTGCCGCGCGATTCGCATGGCAACACACAGACGACAACTGCAACCGTGGATTCCAAAGCCGTCCCTCCCATCTTGCAGGATAGCCGCAATAATCTCCTCATCACGACCAATCGGCAGATTGCATTGATTGATGTCGAGGATTTGATGATTATCGACACTGCCGATGCGCTGCTCATTGCCAAAAAGGGTAGCGGACAAAAAGTCAAGAACATCGTAACTGCGCTGAACAAACGCAAGACGAACCTACATAGCATGCATGTACGTGTCTATCGTCCATGGGGGCATTATGCCATACTCGAAGAGGGCGATACATATAAAATAAAACGAATCGAGGTTTTACCCAATCGCCGTCTTTCGCTCCAAAAGCATTTTCATCGTAGCGAACATTGGATTGTTGTGAGCGGCACAGCGATTGTGCAGCAGATGGAGCAAGAAATCACATTGCGTGCAAATGAAAGCGCCTATATCCCGATAGGCAATGTGCATCGCTTGAGCAATCCGGGCAAGCTTCCGCTTGTGCTTATCGAAGTGCAAATTGGCGATTATCTAGGCGAAGATGATATTGTGCGCCTCGATGATGATTATGGACGCAAAGGCTATTAGCTGTTTGTAGATGCAAAACAATCATGAAAATGGAGAAAACACGTGATAGACAAAGGCATTAGTGCAATCCTCTTTGATTGCAGTACATTGTTACGTTGGAATCGCCCCGTAACAGGCATTGTGCGCGCACAGCTTGAAGTCGCAAAATATCTTTTAATTTGTCCCTATAAGACAATATTTGTCGCTTTTTCTCCCGACAAACAGGCGCTTTTACAAGTCTCAAAAGAAACACTTCAAGCTAAGATTGACTTTTTTGCACATTATTCTCCGACACAAAAGCCGCTGAATCCACTCAAACGTCTAAGCGCTGTGCCAAGGCGGCTCAAGAAGTTTGCCGATGCGATGCAGCATTCCAAGATTTTGCGCTTTGTTGAACGTATTCAATTGAAGTCTAGCCAGCTCAAAAGCTATGCCGATGGCATTAATAGCGAGCTTTCCCCCTTGCTTTTGCCTCCCATTGCGCGAAGCACACGTGCTTTGTTCAACAAAGAAACTCTTTTTATCACGATGGGTTTAGATTGGGAAGACAGCAATTATGCGCTACTCTATCAGCTCAAATATGAGCTTCGATTTCGTGTCGTGGGGATTTTTTGTGATGCGTTTATTCTCAAGAATCCACAATGGGCGGCGAGCAAGGAAATTGTGGCTTCGTTTATGTTGCATTTCTATCGCTTGTCCTATCTCTGTGATTATATCGCAAGCATTTCTGAATATTCTAAAGACGAATTCCATGCCCTGCTTGCTGCGCATAGAATCGCTGCAAATCCCCTCGTTTGCGTTTTGCCTTTGGGCAATTGTGACAAGCCCAAAGAATCGACAAAAGAATCGACAGATATTGCCGCACCCGCCCAGCCTGCGTCTGTCCCCGCGTTGCGCACCTCTGCGCCATTGCCTGTCGTAGTAACTCCGACAATCACTCTGCACCGCGACCCAATCAGCGGCGAGCTCATCGGCGATGATTCGCCCGAGCCAGCACCCGCACTTTCGCCAAAGCCAAAGGAATCTTTGCGACAGAAGCTGCCGCGCAAAAACGTGCGCGCACATAGCAGCTCTTTTGTGCTCTATGTCAGCACGATTGAACCGCGCAAAAATCATCTCTTGCTGCTTGATGTGTGGCAACGTTTGTTGCAATCCAATCTCTGTTTTCCTGATTTGGTTCTTGTTGGAATGCGTGGTTGGGGCGCAGACGCGTTTTGGGAGCGGTTCAAAAACGAGACATTGCGGCGGCATGTTTTTTGGTATGACGATGTCGGCGATTCCGAGCTGCAAACTTTCTATGAACGTGCGCAATTTTGTGTTTTTCCAAGCTTTGATGAGGGGTTTGGGCTTGGCGCAGCAGAATCTTTGGCACATGGCAAGCCCGTGCTTGTCAGCACTTCGCGCGGGCTGTGCGAAGCCACACAGAATCTCATGCCCGCACTCGACCCAAACGACCCAGAGGTATGGGCAGAATGGATTTTACGCCTAAGCAACGATTCGGCAGAATTACAGAATCTCACGCAAAAGGCGCAGCAATTCGCGCGCCGCAGCTGGCATGACTTTGCGCATGATTTCATCGAGTTTGCACTTGAGAAAAAGGAGTCGTAGTGAAAATCGCCCAACTCACAACCTATCCGACAATTGCGCCTCGTCATGGTGGACAGATTCGCGCCTTTTTTCTCGCGCATGCGTTGCGTTATGCGGGGCATGATGTGCGCCATTTTGCGCTTTGTGAGCCCACACACACGCAAACTGCACGTGATGATGTGGTTTTGAACAAGCGCGATTTATCTGCCCTGCATTTTTCGCCCTTGCTTGCTGATTATGCAACATCGTTGCTTGCTCTCAAAGAACCCTATTTCGAACATCTCGCCCAGCATTTGCGTACGTTTTTGCCCGATGCGATTTTGCTTGAGCAGCCGTGGCTTTTTCCGTTTGTGCGCAAACTCTATCCCAATCAAATGCCGCTATTGCTTTATTCGGCGCACAATATCGAACACACAATGAAAGCGGCGATTCTCCAAAGCGTTGGGCAAAGCGACATGAACGCGATAGCCGCGATTGAATCGCTCGAAGCTGAAGTTTGCGCGCATGCAAGCGCGACAATCGCCTGCACGCAGCATGATAGCGAGATTCTTGCCTCGATGGGCGCAAAGAATCCTATCGTTTGTTCTAATGGCGTGGATTCGTTGCGGTATAAGGCAGATGTTGAGCAGATTCTGCAAAAATCCCTCGCTTCGCGCAGTTTTGCGCTGTTTGTTGGCTCGGCGCATGTTCCCAATGCGCTTGGTTTTTGGGATATGTTGTCGAGCAATCTCTCCTATCTCCGCCCTGAACAGCTGATTGTTGTTGTCGGTTCTGTGGGCAGAATCTTGCACCAATACGCGCCCGAAAAAGACAGCATTTTGCATCTCCTCAATGAGCAAAAAATCAAGATTTTGGGTGAGGTGAGCCGTGATGTTCTGACCGCGCTACTCGTGAAGGCAAATGTGATTCTCCTGCCTCTGACGCTCGGCGGCGGCAGCAACCTCAAAACCGCCGAGGCGATTGTCGCCAACCGCCCCGTTGTCGCAACGAGCCTTGCGATTCGAGGATTTGAGTTCGCGCGCAACCTCACAAATTTCGCGATTGCCGACACGCAAGAGCAGTTCATCACCGCCTTGCAAGCCGCATTTGCGCAAACACAGCCGCCGCTACCCAAAGAGGAGCAAACCATGCGCCATAATCTCTATTGGGGGCTCACGCTCGCGCCGCTCGCGCCGCTTGTTGCTTCGCTCGAGCTTCCGAGCGAACCCGCACAGCCCGTGCCACCGCAGGCGAGCAAGAATCTGGGCATGCCCAAACGTGTCGATTCGAAATATTCACAAACATGAGAGCGCTATTTTAGGCTTTTTATAGCAGCTATTGTTATATAATGAAACACACGAGTGTTTTTATTGATATATATAATACAAAATATCTCTTGACAAATCTTAAAATATTTATTACCATACGAACATGTTGTGCACAACTAGTGCAGAAAACTCTATGCGGAGTTTCTGCATGCCCTTGCCTTTTATCTTAATTTTTTGGAGGTCAGAAATGACAAAGCGGATTTCGAGTGCGGTTCTTGCCGCAATGATGTTTAGTGGTGTTGCAATTGGCACGCATGTTGGCAACAAGGTTGTGAAAGAAACCAATAAAGCCATTAATCGCGTTGCGAAGAAGATTCGCAAGTTGTTCAGACGATAATGCTTTATCCCTCTAAGCAGCATTTGGCTTAGAGGGATTGCAAAAGGAGTTTGTGATGAAGAAACTGCTATTTATGCTTCCTATTCTTGGAATATTATATGCAGAAAACGTCAAATATCAGAATGAGTTTTTTCTTTCTTTTGTTGTGCAGCCGGGCTATTATCAATCAACCTTTGAGAATGGCGCAAAAACAAGCAGCGATATAGGATTTTATAATGGCATTCGTATCGGCTATGTTTGGCAAAATGCTCGCATCTATTTTAGTGGAGAAAATGGATTTTTGGGGCAGGGTAAATACACAGGGCAAAGCGTTCCATTGGGTGGCGAGGCAGTCTATACCTACCCACGCAAAGGTTCGATTATTAGCGATTCGACTTTGCAGCTCAAATGGGGCTATAATCTCTTCCCTATGTTAAAAAATGAAAGAGATGAGCTTTTTCTTGATATTGGTCTTGGGATAAAAGGAAATCAAGATGTCATGATTCCTTTTCCAGCAACGCGTGCAATGTTAACGTATTCTATTGGCTTAGAGGGTAGGCATTTTCTAGGAAATTCTATGGCTCTACTCTATGGTGTTGAATATTGGCATTCTAATGTTAAAGATAGTGGCTTTGTCGAAGTTAGCGATGATAGCTCCTATCATTTCAACCCCAGCAAAACATCAGTAGATATGACCTCCGATTCTGCCCATTATGGAATCCATGTTTTTGTGGGCTCATCATGGGAATTAGGCAAATATCAGCTGATTTTTGATGTTCCGATTCCTGTTCGATTTCTTACGAAATTAACATTCGATAGAGGATATTACGCAGCGATGAAAGCAGAAGAGCAGGTGATGATTTCTAATCAGCCCGTTAGCTTTACTTTGCCTAGCCAAAAAACAACACGTGTAGGCGTGCAACTTGGTTTGGAATTTTAGGAGGAATGGAATGAAACGAATAATCTCGATATTATGCCTACTTTTTTCGGCAGCTCTAGCAGAAGAAAATCTTAATCCCGGTGCATTTGCAAATCTTGGCGCTGGTTTATCGTACTATCGCTATGCTGAACCTAAAGCCATGAACATGAACCTATTTCTTTATGGACTGAATGGTAAAATAGGGTATAATTTTGCGAAAACATGGAAAACAAGTTTGGACGCCCAATTGCTTGTTGGTTCAGGGCAATATAAAGGCTCAACGCTCGATACGGGCTCGGACACGTATAAAAATGAATCGGTTGTTACGCAAGCATCGGCGGCGATTACAACATTAGAGGCAAAGCTTGGATTCAATACATTTCAGGCGCTAGGCATTCAAAATCATGCGCTCTATGTCCAGAGTGGAATCGGGCATTGGTTTGCAAAAGATAGAGATTATATTGTCCCAAGACAGCAGCAATATATTTATGTTCCCATTGAGCTCGAGGGTGCTTCGCGCTTGAGCAATACGTGGACACTAAATTATTTGGTGGGCTATAAATATTTTGTACGCGGAATCCACAATACACGAACAAGTCGTGGTCCTTGGGATAGGGATTTGAATGTTAAGCAAGATGGCGATTATGGATTGCGTGCAATGATTGGCGTTAGCTATGACATGCAAAATGTGAAAAACTTCTTGCGTCTTTGTTTCGACCATTGGCAGGTTAAAGATTCTCCCCGTGTTCCATTAGTTTCCGAATTTGGAGAACGTGCAAATTATTATGAGCCCAAAAACAATACCCAGCTTGTTAATTTGCAATTTGGATTTTTATTTTAGGGAGAATATAACGAGGAGGTAGAATTGAAAAGAATATTATTAGTAATTTCATTGTCTTATTCATGGCTATTCGCTTCAGAGTTGTTAGGGATTGATACTCTTTTTGGGCAGCAAAAAGGTTTGCGCAGTATCACAACAATAGGTATTCTAAATACTGGGAATGCGAATAGCTATGCAGTTCTGCCTACATTGACGTTGAGAAATGAGAATGAAAATCTAAATGATACAAAGCAGCTTTTTGCACAACAAAACTTGACTTATAGCGTTTCTTCTAATATAGATATATTTGGGGTTATTGCGGGGAGTGCTGTACGTGAAGAGATAATCGATTCTAATGATAATTTTGTGGGAAAACGTTATTATCAACTTGATTCTGTATGGTTTGGGGCGAGTTATACCATGCCGAGCATCTTTGATTTTTCACCACAATTAAGTATTCAGGCTGCCTTATTGCAAAAAGAACGATTTGAAAATGAAAAGAAAAATTTTGTCTTTCAATCTTATCTTGCAAATTTTGCCGTACGCACATATAGCGACCCTGTTGTATATTCTTTTTATATTGAAGCAGGATATAATGCAAAACGTAAATTTAATGCTGGAACATTGAAATATGGAGATATATTAGGTTTTGGATTAGAATTATCAATGATTCTAAGTCCAAAAATTTCTTTCGATGTTGATTTGCAGCAACGCTATCAGCTACAAACCAAAGCAAATGGTGAACAAGTTTCTGGAATCTACGCTATGCCTTCTATTACTTTAGGCGCAACATATAGTTTTGATGCCAATACAGCTGTACTTGCAAGCAATCAAATTGGCGGTTCTTCATCTGCTCCCGATTCTATTTTTATGATAAGTTTATGGAAAAAATTCTAGCTATTTCTATGCTATTTTTATTAGCATGGGCAGATTTTGAATATAAATCTTTTTATGAGATTCGCAATCAAGGAATGGTACGACAAAGTTATGAAGAATCATGCGGGGCTGCTTCACTTGCTACTCTCATTAATCTTTTGTATGAGAAAAATCTTGATGAAGAGCAAATTTTAGAACTTTTTGACAATAATACAAATATGGTAACATTCCTACAACTTCAAGAGGCAGCAAAAAAACTAGGTTATTCTTCGCGTTCCTATAAACTCTCGCGAGAAATTCTCGAATCTGTATCGATTCCAATTCTTATCAAAATTGAAGATGACCCAAAATTTCCACATTTCGTTGTTGTTATTTGCTATGGTGATTTTTTTCTTGTTTTTGACCCAAATTTTGGTAAATATATCACTAAAAAAATGGAATTATATGCAATATGGGATAAAAAACTTGAAGGTGGTTTTGGGCTACTTATTGCTCCACCAAAAAATTATCAAAAACCAATATTGCAATTATTGCCTCAAAGTATTTTTATACAAAAATAGGTAACATTATAAGGAGTGATAAATTATGAAAAAGTGGTTTTTGGTGCTTAGTGTTAGTTTTTTGGCGGCACGTTTTGCTACGTGTGAAAATTTTTCGTGTCGATTCGAAACAGCCACAGACATAAGACAATGAGCAAAAAAATCGGACTCATCGCCACAGGCGGGACGATTGCGGGCGTGCAAGCGCCCGATATGCAATCCTACACCGCAGGAATCGTGCCGATTGGTGCGCTGCTTTCTGGCTTGCGCTTTGAGGGCGCAGAAATCTACTCCACACAGCTCGCCAACATCGATAGTTGCGACATGGACGCGGATTTGTGGTTCGCGCTTGTGCGCGCAGTCGATGCCGCGCTTGCCGATATGGACGGAATCGTCATCACGCACGGCACGGATACGCTCGAGGAGAGCGCATTTTTGTTGCAGCTTTTGGTTGCAACGCGCAAGCCCATCGTGCTCACGGGCGCGAACCGCCCGAGCAACGCGCTTGGTGCGGACGGATTGCGCAACCTTTACAATGCGCTTTGCATTGCATGCAGCGAGCGCGCGCATGGTGTGCTCGTTACGATGAACGATAGCATTTTCGCGCCGACAGATTGTGTCAAGGCGACAACGCTTGGCGCGGATTGCTTCGCCGCGCACAACGGCGCTTTGGGCTATGTGCAGCAGGGCGCTGTGCATTTTTTGCGTGTGCAATCGCACGTGCTGCCGCATTTTTCGGCGCGTTCGCCCGAAAGCTTCGCGCGAGTCGAGATTCTGTTTTCATACGCACATAACGGGCTTGGGGTGATTCTTGACGCACTCGTGCGCGATGGCGTGCGCGGCGTTGTCATCGCCGGGAGCGGGGCGGGGAACGTACACTTCGCGCTCAAACGCGCACTTTGTGCCTACCAACCAGACGAGCTCACGATTGTATGCGCCTCACGCGTTGCGCGCTCGTTTGTCGCGCCCGCAATATTGCAAGCGCCGCAATGGATTGCCGCGGGCTACCTTAGCCCATTTGCCGCGCGGATTCTGCTTGCGCTTTTGCTTGGCAGTGGCGCAACGCATGACGCAATCGCGCGGACGTTTTGTCAGTTTGGGGATTAAAGGCGCAAAAGATTCTATATCATCATTGCGAGAGGTGTTAGCCTCGTGGCAATCAATAGGCAAAGAATCCTAAATGTCCTCAATTCCCCATTTGTCATTCTGAAGCCTTTAGGCTGAAGAATCTCATGTTGTAAGAATCCAAAGAGATGCAACGCTAACGTTCAACATGACAATGGAGATGCGAAATCGAGCGCACACAATCCGATCATGAGTGCGACTTTAGTCGCACCTGGTATGCGATTCTCATAATGATGTGCGATTGAAATCGCATCTCCAAAGATTTGATTTGTCATGTTGAGGCAAAGCCGAAACATCTCATGATTGACAACATGAGATTCTTCAGCCTAAAGGCTTCAGAATGACAAATGGGGAATTGAGGACATTTAGGATTCTTTGCCTATTGATTGCCACGAGGCTAACACCTCTCGCAATGATATTCCTATTTGGAGGTGCGACTAAAGTCGCACTTAGTATGCGATTCTCGTTTATGTGCGATTAAAATCGCATCTCCAAA
>CAMWUR010000015.1 GCA_947177485.1 uncultured Helicobacter sp. | reverse complement strand
CCCCCTAACACCCCCAAACCCCTGCACGCTTTTACAATGTGCGCTACGCTTGTATGTGCCAATGCTCCACAGCGCGGCGTCTCCATAATTGCCTTTGGCATGAATGGAGACATTGCGCTGTGGTTGGGACGATTGCATAATGAGTAATAGCAAAATGAGAGAATCTGGGATTTTGCCATTGAGAGCACAGCGAAGCAATCAACATGCAAAGAATCCCAATTGCATTTCCATTCCTCCAAAATAAACAATTTTTTTGCTTTACCTAGTAATTTTAAACTTTATCTAAGAATAAAAAGGTATCATTCCATTGTTTCAGTAATCTTTTTCAAAAGGAGTTGTCATGACTAAGTTTATTTCAACCCTCATGGTTTGCGGAGCTCTCTCTGCTTCATCTCTTCTAGTCTCATGGTAAAGCAAGGTTTTATTGTCGCTTTAAGTGTTGTATTCTCCTTACTTGGAACAGGCTGTGTAAGTATCAAAAACGCCACTGCAGGTGAAATTGGTTGTCATCCTGACAACATCACAATTGGCGAAACAAGAACACTTACTCTATCAGACTACTGGGAAGCAACATGCGGTCATAAACGTTATGAATGCAGTGGTTCTGGGAATGTCTTTGTTGGCTATCAAACCAAATGCAAAGAATCGATTCGGTAGCGAATCAATAAACTAACTTATTGTTGTTGCCGTATTTGCATTGAACCCCCAATGTCCTTTCGCCACTTATGGCGATAGGGCAATTCTTGTATCTTTGATAAGGACAAACGTATGCGCATTTTCTTGCTAGTGAGCGTCTCCATTCTTTTTGTGGGCTGCTGTCAAGAAAGAATGACGGCTGCTAGAACCGGCTGTTTGCCCGAAGAGCTTGATTTCCCTGATGGAAAACATTGGATAACACCAACACATTGGGAGGCGCTTTGCCATGGCAAACGATATGCTTGCCAAACTAAGCCCAAAAATTTTTTGTTTTGGGGTTGGCAAGATGCAGAGTGCGTACCAATCTCGACACAATAGGTAGCTTGTGAGTAGATTTTGAATCGTCATTGCGAGAGTTGCCCGAAGCAATGATGATTGGAATATCTCACAACAGCGCAATCTTCCCTTCGCCTTTGCCCTCGAGGAATTGATGCACTTCTGCATGCTCGCTTTGCGCAAACGCGTCCGCCTCGCCATACTCGATGATTCTGCCATCGAGTAACATCGCCATATCATCGCCTGCCTTGAAGCTCTCCTTGATGTCGTGGCTAATCAGCACCGATGTTACGCCAAGCTCGGCTTGCAAATGGCGAATCATCTGCGTGATGTGGTCGCTACTAATCGGGTCAAGCCCGCTTGTGGGTTCGTCATAGAGGATAATGCGCGGGTTGAGCGCAATGCTGCGCGCAAGCCCAACGCGCTTTTTCATGCCCCCGCTTAGTTCATCGGGGAAAAGGTGGAGCACAACATCGGGGCGGAGCCCAACAAGCTCGAGCTTTTCGCATACAATCTTGCGGATTTCGGTGCGGCTTAGTTTCGTGTGCTCTTCGAGCGGAAACGCGACATTTTCAAGCACATTCTTCGAATCAAACAATGCGCCGGATTGGAACAAGAATCCGATGTTTTTACGCATTTCATTCAGCCGCTTGGGCGATGCGCGCGTAATGCTTTCGCCGCCGATGAAGATTTCACCGCTCGTGGGCTCGATGAGCCGCACAATGAGTTTGATGATAGTTGATTTACCCCCGCCAGAAAGCCCAAAGACAACGGTCGTGCGCCCACTTTTGCAGTGCAGATTTACGCCGCGAAGCACCTCGCGTTCGCCAAATTGTTTGCGCACCTCTTTGAGCAAAATATCCATTGCGTGTGTCTATTGTGTGTGTGCTTGGGCAATCAAAACGCCCTCGATGAGACTTTGCAAATCGCCATCAAGAATCGCTGCTGTGTCGCTAAACGCTTGATTGTAGCGCGTGTCTTTGACTTGTTGGTAGGGATAGAGGACATAATTGCGAATCTGGTGTCCCCACGCAATCTCGGTCGTTGTTTGCGGGCTTGTGGGCGATTTTTTGAGTCGCTCGAGCTCATAGAGACGACTGCGCAACATCTTGAGCGCGGTGGCTTTGTTTTTGTGTTGGCTGCGGTCGTTTTGGCATTGGACGACAATGCCACTGGGAATGTGCGTGATTCGAATCGCGCTTTCGGTTTTGTTCACATGTTGCCCGCCCGCACCGCTTGCGCGGTAGGTGTCGATGCGCAAATCTTTCTCGGCAATCTCGATTTCAATCGCGTCTTCGATTTCGGGCGTAACAACAACCGAGCAAAACGATGTGTGCCGCCGCCCGTTGGAATCAAAGGGCGAAATGCGCACTAAGCGGTGGATTCCACTCTCAACCTTCAGATAGCCATAGGCTAAATCGCCCTTGATGAGAAGCGATGCGTCTTTGATTCCCGCTTCTTCGCCTTCTTGATAGTCGAGAATCTCTGCTGCAAACCCCTTGCGTTCGCAATAGCGCAAATACATGCGATAAATCATGTTTGCCCAATCTTGCGATTCTGTGCCGCCGGCTCCTGGGTGGATTGTCAGAATCGCGTTTGCGTTATCATGTTCGCCGCTTAACATCACCTCGATTTCGAGGTTGCGCACGCATGACTCGAGCGCGTTTGCGTCAGCAAACAGCGAGGCGAGAATCTCGCCGTCATTTTCGGATTGGGCAATCTCGAAAAGCTCGACACTATCACTAAGCGCGCTTTTACTCGCATTGAATTTATCCAAGATTCGCTCGAGTTGGCGCTTTTCTTTGAGAATCGCTGCGCTTTTTTCCGAATCATTCCAAAAGCTTGCGTCATCTTGCAGACGCAATATCTCGTCAAGCCGCTGCTTCTTGCGCGGGACTTGTATAATGGATTCGATGTTTTCACATTTGGTTTGCAGAGTTTTGAGCAACTCTGTGTATGCGTAGCTATCCAAATTCTAGCCCTTGTTCAGAATCTCTTTGGCACATGCAGCAATGCGCTTGCCTTCGGCAACAGCCGAAAGTTTTGCATTTGCCGCGCTCATCACCTTGCCCAAATCTTTGATGTCTTTTGCGCCAAGCTCGGCGATGATGTTTTGCAGCTCTTCACGTAGCGCAGAATCAGACAGCGAAGCGGGGAGATAGGCGCGGATAATGGCAAGCTCTTTTTGCTCATGCTCAAACAAATCGTTGCGCCCCGCATTTTGGTATTGTTCGCTTGCTTCTTCGCGCTGCTTGCAAGCCTTGCGCAGAATCGCGATAATGGCAGAGTCGTCTAATGTTGTGCGTGAATCCACCTCGACTTGCTTGATAGCGCTGCTAAGAAGTCGCAACGTGTCGCGCGCAAATGAATCGCCATTTTTCATCGCCACTTTGATGTCGTCTAGTATGCGATTCTTGAGGCTCATGATGAATCCTTTTGGTTGTGGAATGGGCTTTGCTTTATTATACCAAAACTCACACAAAGGGACAACAATGAAAGAGTGCATTCGCATTAGTATTGGCGCTTGCATAGCGTTTTGGCTCACCGGCTGCTTCCCAGGGACAGCAGACCCACAGATTAGCTTCAAACCACCGCAATATGTCGAGGAGATTCCGGCTAAAGAAATCGAGGAAAACTTTGGCAACGCGGGCAGCCTTTTTGGACAAGGCGACAATCCGATTTTTGCCGATAGGCGCGCGATGAAAGTGAATGATTTGGTCACAGTCGTGATTAACGAAAACGTGAGTGCGACAAGTACGGGCGCAAAGGCGCTCAACGAGAACTCAAACTTCACACTCACCACGCCAAACATCGCCTATGGCGGCGCAAACCGCACGATTGGCGCGATTGTGAATGATTTGAATAATCTTGGCTCGTTTGGAATCAACTCGGGCAACAACACGATGACATTTACGGGCAATGGTAACCAAAACCGCACCGACACATTCGCGACAACGATTTCGGCGCGGATTATCAAGATTATGGAGAATGGCAACTATTACATCGAAGGTGGCCGCGAGATTATGGTGAACAACGAAAAGCAGCATATCCGCATTAGTGGCGTGATTCGCCCCTATGACATCGGCAGCAACAACCAGATTAATTCACAATACATCGCGGATGCGAAGATTCTATACGACACACAAGGCGAGCTGCGCCGCACAACCGAACGTGGCTGGGGCAGCAAGATTATCACCGCGTTGTGGCCCTTCTGATGAACATTGCCATTATGCCCGCGCGCGGTGGGAGCAAGCGCATTGTGCGTAAGAATCTCAAGGAGTTTTTGGGCAAGCCGATTCTGTCGTATCCTTTGCACGTGTTGCAACAAAGCGACATCTTTGGTCGTATTGTCGTCAGCAGCGATGATGACGAGATTCTCTTGCTCGCAAAAACGTTTGGCGCAGAGCCGCTTTTGCGCCCAAAAGAATTGAGCGATGATTTTGCAACGACACGAGATGTCGTTATCCATGCTATTCACGCGCTCGGGTTGGAATCCGATTCTAACGTGTGCTGCATCTATCCCACAGCCGTGCTCGTGTGTGAAAAAACATTGCGCGAAGGGCTTGCCGCACTCGCGCATTTCGCGTTTAGCTTCCCTGTGGTGGCGTATGATTACCCGATTTGGCGTGCATTTGAACGCGACAAAAAAGGCGCGCTCGCAATGCTCTACCCACAACATCTCGGCGCGCGTTCGCAAGATTTGCCGAGAATCTGGCATGATGCTGGGCAATTCTATTGGGGTGCGGCGCGCGATTGGCTGGGCGAGATTCCACTTTTTGGTGCCCAAAGCTACGGAATCGCGCTTGGCGCGATGGACGCGCAAGACATCGACACAATAGATGATTGGGCAATCGCCGAGCTCAAATATCAATTGCGAATCCGCAACAACAATTTAGGGCAGGCTTAGGAGTTTCTGTTACAATTGCGCATGTCTATGGTATAGACAATACAAGACAAAGGAACTGCTATGCAAAATGTTCAAATCGATGTCCGCAATCTCTCTTGCCCCGAACCTATCGTGCGCACGCAAAAGGCGCTCTTGCATGTGAATGCACATACACTCACATTACGCACGTATTCGATTCTTGGCAATTCTCCAACAGCAAAGGAAAATCTCACACGTTTTCTCGAAGGCGAGGGCTTTAGCTTCGAGCTCGATATTTTGGAGAATGGCGAATTTCTGTTTCGGTTGATGGATAGAATCAAGAAAAGCGAGCCAATGCGTGAGGGCGAAAAGATTGCGCCCAAAATGCTGCTGGTGAAGGGTGATAGCATCGGTGAGGGCGAGCTCGGCGTTTTGCTGCTTAGGAATTTTATCAAAGCATTATTGCAAACCGAGATTCTGCCCCAAAAGATTTTGTTTATCCACCGCGGCGTTTTGCTCACCACAGAGAATGATAAAATCGATAACACCGAGATTTGCGATGTTTTGAGGCAGCTCGAGAAGCAGGGCGTTGAAATCTATTCATGCGGCTCATGCTTGGAATATTTCTCTCTAGCTGGCAAGCTCAAGGTTGGTGTTGTGGGCAACGCTGTTGAGGGAATGCAGAATATGCTCGCGAGCGATAGCTTGGTAGTGTTGTAGGGTTGGGGATTCTCGCTCGCAGTGACGATAGCTAGATTCTTAGAATCGCCAGATAAGTACGCGCAAGCTAGTGTAGCTCACACAGCGCTGCTTTGGATTTCATAATCTTTTTATATGCCATTGCTCACTAGTTCTAATAACCCTAGTCACAGCACACACGTCTCCATTCATGCCATGAAATGGTGAAATAAGAGATTGTGGAATCTGTTGGGGGACTTGGAGGTGCGACTTTAGTCGCACATATTTTAAGTGCGGTTGAAACCGCACCTCCATTTGTCATGTTGAGCGTTAGCGAAACATCTCAATGATTCTCACAGTTTGAGATTCTTTACTCGCTTATGCGAGTTCAGAATGACAAAACAGATCTTCATTCTTGTCATTGCGAGAGGCGTTAGCCTCGTGGCAATCAACCACGTCGACAACCTAGCAGGGCTAATGAGAATCGCGAGGACAAAGTAATTCTACCCTTCATACCTATTCAGCCGCAAGGCAATGACACAACCAAGCAAAAACCACAAAAACATTGGCAACACAAATGCCCATTCAGGGTGGATAAATCCACTCATGGCAAATCGCGAAAGCGCAAAAAAGGCACCCCAAGCCATAAGCGACATGAGGATAGACGCAAACACAAACCAGCTCAATTCACCATAGCGCACAGTGAGCGGCATAAAGCGCAACAAAATCACAAGCATTGGGAAGCAAAAAAACGGGAAAAAGACAAGAGAATAGAGAATCCCGCGAATTTTGGTTGAATCGATATTTTGCTTTTGGAGAAACAACAACGAAGAGAACGCATCTAGGATAGACACAGAATCGCTTTTTTCATAGATGATGTCTAAGATTTTGGGCTTGAAACCCTTGAGGATTTCAAGGCGAGGGAGATTGGTTTGGGTGTATGCGATGTCTCCAAGTTTTGCATTGGGATTAAAATCAAAAAGTGTTACCTCGAGAAGCTGCCATTCATTATTGACAAAAATGGCATTCGTGGCTTGAACAAGCCTTGTGAGTGTATTGTTGTTGAGCGTGTAGATGCGGATTCCCTCGGCGCGCTTGGTAAAAGGATAGACTTTGTCAAAATAGATATAATTGTTTTGATGTTTGACAAGGATTTCTTGTTTGCTTCTATTTGTAAAATTTTTATTGATAATGCGGTCCACCTCTTCTTTGCTATATGCAAAAGGCGTGGCGTTGAGTGCAACAAATGTTGTGAGTAAGAATGCGGCACAAACAAAAATCGGCAAGGCAATTTGCCGTTTGGAATGTCCAAGCGAGAGCAGGGCGGCAAACTCATTGTTGCGCAAAAATACAGAAAGAACCATGACTTCAGAAAGCAGGATTGAGATAGGCAGGATAAACCCTAACGCATAGGCAAAGTCATAGAGGATAAAAAGAATGAGCAAGTTTGCCGAGTCGGGCAATTCGGATGCGAGTTTGAGCACATCGATTCCAACAAAAAATAGCCCCAAACCAGCCGTGATAATGCAGAAATATTTGAGATAATAGCGCGCAACAAACCAAAATGCTTTCATTTCACACTCAAGCTATAAAGTGAGGCGACTTTTTCCCACGATTCTCCTGCACAAAGAAAGGCTTGTAGTGCATTTGTTGTATGGTGTAGAGTTTGCATCAATGTTGGGATTTCTTCGGGCAAAAAGGGTGCAAGCACGAAGTTTGCCGTGGAAAAAAGTGTTGATTTGCCGATACCGATTCGGATTCGATGATACAGATTGCCAATCGCACTATCGATGCTGCGCAAGCCATTATGCCCGCCGCTGCCACCGCCAATCTTGAATCGCAATGCTCCAAGCGGCAAATCGACATCGTCATGGAGAACTAACACAACATCACATTTGTAGAAATTGCGCACAGCAAGCACGGATTCGCCTGAACAATTCATGAAAGTTTGGGGTTTGAGCAAAAGCCAATCGTGGCATTTGAGTAGCTCGCCTTTGAAAGCAGCAGATGTTTGCGCAACGCATGCATGACCGCTTGCACATAGAGCTTGTGCAAGGCAGTCGATTGCAAGGAATCCCGCGTTGTGTCGGGTGTTGCGGTATTGATTGCCCGGATTCCCTAGACCAACAACAAGAATCATCTAGCGCGATTTGACAACGCCCACAACAGCAACATCTGCCCTATCGAGAATGCGCACGCCTTCGACAGGCGTGATGTCGCGTACAAGCAGTGAATCTCCAACGCCAAGAGGTGCGATATTGAGCGCAAAATGTGCGGGAAGCTTTTCGGGCGTGCATTTGACGCGAATCCGTTTTTTGGAAATGACAAGCGCGCCTTTATCTTTGAGCCCTTTTGGAGTGCCACTAAATTCCATTGGGACAGAATAACGTGCCTCGATGCCATGTTGAGCGAGCATCAAATCGACATGCAAAATGGCGCTTGTAACAGGGTCGCGCTGATATTCTTGCACCACAACGCGCAGTTCTTTGCCCCCGACTTTGACAGGGAAAATGACATGGTCTTTTGCCTTGAGCGAGCGGATAAAGTCATTGACTTTAAACGCGCAATGAATGTTGGGCTGCCCTTTGCCATAGATGTTCGCAATTAGATAACCATCCTTTCTAAGCGCTTTTGCCGCTGCTTTAGAAACACTCTCTCTAATGATGCCTTCTAACATTTCTCGTCCTTTTTCTAAAATAAGCGCAGATTCTAGCACATTATAGATTAATGGCAGGTTAAGGCTTTTGGAGAATGTTTTGAAGGAGGTTTTTGACACCTTCGCTCTGCTCGGGTTTGAGCTTTTGCAAGCCTTTGTCAATGGCTTGTTCAATCTTTTCGCCCGCCTTCTCTTTTGCTTTATCAATGGCTTGATTCACAACATCAATGCTAATTTTGGGGCTATTGAGATTCCCAGAAATGGTGATGTTGGTTGGTTTTTCTTTAATACTAAGCGTCAAGACGCCATCGATTTTTTGCGCCGCTGTGTCGAGCTTGAGTTCTTTTGCAACAATCGATGTGTTGTGCGAGACAAAGTTGATGTCGTTGTTTAGAATCTTATCGTTAATACGTGTTTTGAGGCTCGCTTCCTCATAAGCTTCACGTGTCAAATCGACTTTGAGCAGTGGCAAAACAAGCTTGGTGAGAGTCGATTCGGCAAGTCTACCATTGTTTAACCTTGCGTCAAGAACACCTTGTTTGCTGATGAGTTCATATTCGAGTGCCCCATTGACTTCGGAAAGGAAAAACGGCTGGTATGTCAGCATACGCAAGACTTCTTCGCTGCGCAATTGACTAAGGTTTGCCTTGAAAAGGTTGTTGTTGAGCGTGGCATTGATATTGCCGCCGAGCGTGTTGCTGACAAATGTTGCGATTAAGCCCGCGTTATCAAAGCTCACATCGCCATGGCTGTCAATTTTGCCTTGCAATGGCATGCCGCTCACAAATTGCAGCTTGCTCAAATCGGGCAAGCCGAGCTGATAGGGCGATTTGAACGTGATAGCAGGTTGCAATGTGAAGTTTGCCTTGTCAATGATGAGATTGGCAAGTGCGCTTTTAAACGAAGCAAGGAGCTCTCCAACGCCTCTGTGAAGCGTGCTAGCAGCGCTTAGAGTATAGTTCGTTGTGGGCATATCGAGGTCAAAGCTTTGCTTCATTGCGGCATTCATGAGCTTGCCATTGGGAATATCCAAGGCAACTTGCCCCGAGATTCCGTCATTGAAATCGTTCAATTTTGCCGTGAGTGTCAGCGCACCTTGTGTGTAGATGGGCTGATGGAGCATATACAAAAGCCGTTCGAGATTCAAAGATTGCAAATCAATATCGACGTTTGCAGGGGCAAAATCAACAAGGCTAGCGCGATAGGTGGTCTTGGATTGCGCAAGGTTGGTTTGCCCATCAACGAGCAACGACTTTTGGTCGCCCTTGATTGTCCCAGAGATTTGCAAATCGCCACGAATGGGCATTTGCACGAGCGGTGTAAGCGGCGCAAGGTCGCTTAACGCAGCGGCATATTTGGAATCTGTGGCGAACGTGTTGATGTTGGTTGTGCCGTCTGTGGTGATGTCGCCAAGATTGGAGCGAATCTTTAAGTCATGAGTTACATTCTCGCCGCTAAAATGAGCGAGTAGATTGGTTGTGAATTGTGTAGCGGGGACACTCGCACCAAAGTCTTTTTTGACAAGCGCCGCATCGACTTTGCCCGATAGAATCTTTAGATTCGCATCGCCGCTTAGTCCTTGTGTGCTATCTTGCGTTACTTTCGCATTCACATTGAGCAAGCCTTGCGCATAAGGTGGTTTAGCAACAAGTGCGAGGAGGGATTGGATTTTAGCATTCTCGATTTGCAAATCTAAAGATGAGAAGCCGAGATTCTGAAGTACGGTGAGGAATATGGTTTTGGATTCGGCAATATTGCTTTCGCCAACGACTTCGATTGTTCCAAAGAGATTGCCATGTGCGCGCACATCGGCGACAAATGCGCCTTCAAGGTCCATTCCAGCAATCTTAGACGCATACGAGAGGTCTTTGACATTGAGGTTGAGATAGGAATCAAGTGAGAGAGAAAAGAGTGAATATGTGCCATTGAGCGTGGCAGTAACAGATTCTTCACCCTTGATGTCAAGCCCAAAAGAGCTGAAGCCAAGCTCGAAACGTTCGATTTCTAGTGGGAGTGGAGAATAGGTGTTGAGTGCGCTTTGGAGATAGGGCTTGAGCAACGCATTACCCGGTGGTGTGAAAGGAAGTGCAATAACCACGACAAGCAATAACACAATAGCGAGGATAATTTTCCAGATGAGCTTCATGGTAATCCTTATTGTGAGCGCATTTGCTGGCAATTCTTTTTGCAAGATTCTGCCGAGCTTGTACCTTTGCCAAATTGTTCATTGCATTTTTGCATGCAGCCTCTGATACGAAGCGAATTGCACATTCCGCGCGCTTGTTCACATTTGTTTACGCAATTGCGCCCGCTGCCACATTCGGACATACAGCTGTTGAAAGCAGCACCACAATCATTGAGGTTTGTAACAAATCCTGTTTTTTTCTGCGATTTGTCTTCGCAACCTATTGCCAAAAAGCCCACACAAAGGGCAAGAACCAAAAACTTTCTCATGAGTAGGATTGTAGCACGTTTTCTTTAACATGGGGTAAATGTTTGCCAAAACTATGGGGAAAAGAGAGCCAAAATAATGAAAACAGCAGCAATGATGAAGATTCCAACACCCATAACAGGTAGCAAAAGGGTGAAGAGCCCAAGAAGAGTCGTCATGATAGCAAACGCAATCACAAGCACAATGGCGATGATGGCAAGCAAAAACAATGTGAGGAGGAGATTGCCGATAAAATTAAGAAATGACTGCATGGCTTATAGATTCGAGAGCTTTAAGGTGAATTCGACTTCGCCTTTGCCAATCCGCAATTCTTTCGCGATTGCATCGACACTATATCCGTCTTTGAACATGCTGATAATCCTGCTTTCATCGACACCGTTGGGGTTGGTGGGGAAATAGCCCACTTCTTTGATTTTCTCTTCGAGCATCACGATTCTATCATCGAGTGTTTCTTTTTCGTTGCGCACATCTTCAGCAAGTTTATTCACTTCGGCATAGACATTGGAGATAGCGTGGTTGAGTGTGGTTTGGATTTCCTCTTTGAGATTGTGCGAAAGATG
The DNA here is from genome assembly GCA_947177485.1 of uncultured Helicobacter sp. GTDB lineage: Bacteria > Campylobacterota > Campylobacteria > Campylobacterales > Helicobacteraceae > NHYN01. Next base: position 27,135 of record CAMWUR010000015.1, on the reverse strand, counting down.
GTTCATAGCTGCACTACCACCTTGCCCTTTTTCGAGGGTTTCAAGACGCTCTTCAAGAATCTTGATTTTTTTGTCCTTTTGGTAGTTTTGTCGTGTGAGGTCATCGATGCTTTTTTCATATTGCTTGAAGCATTTAGTTGTTTCTACGTCTCTGATATAAATATAAACTAACACACAAACAATCGCACAAACAATCCCAATAATCGTTATCCAAACGAGATTTTCTTGCATGTGTATCCTTTAAAAACCTTTGAGTTCTCGAATAAGGGAACGCTCACGCGAGGTGATATAGCTATCCCAATCGCGCTCATCACGTTCGTGAATCCGCTTGACTTTTGCCACCTTGGGTTCGACTGCTTCAAGAAAGATTGGAATCAAACGTTCAGGAAAAACAGGGAGGTCAATCCTTGCATAATATTGCGCACCTTGCTGAAAAACAGGCTTAGGCATGATGATAACGCTATGCCCTAAAGCCTCGACACTCTCCTTTGATTTGAGTTTGACGAATTGGCGCACATTGTCTGTCAAGATATTCTTGATTTCATCAAGCTTGTAATGCAATGTTACAAGGAGCTTGAGCACAATATCATCTGCTTCTCGAGAATCCGCTTTCGCACGAGCGTATTTCATATATTCTCCTAATGGGTCGGCATCGGCATTTGAAAGCGATGCATACTCTCTCTCATAAGCTTTCGTGCTTTCAGAATCGGCGGCATCTATGGGCGCAAATTCGAGATTGAGTGGGGCTTGAACGGTTCTGCCCCATAAAGTATTTTGCAATGCGTTTAAAACTTGTTTTTTACGATTTTCGTCTATCATAATAGCATATCCATTGTTAATATTATCAAAAAGACCACGCCCAAATAGCCATTCACAACGAAGAATGCCTTGGGAATATTGTTAAGATTGCGCGCAACGAGGTAATGTTCATACGTGAGCATGATGGCGCTTATGAGTATGGCAAAATAGGAATGCGCGCTAAGCGGTGAGATATAGAGAAAGCCCGACCAAAAGATGATAGCCAAAACATGGCAGCCGCGCGCCACGAGCAAGGATTTGTGCATTCCAAGAAGCGAAGGAATAGAATGCAGCGCGTTTTGCTTGTCAAACTCGATGTCTTGAATCGAATAGAGAATGTCAAAACCCGCAACCCAAAACACAACGCCGCATGCGAGCCATACACTCCAAAGCGGGATTGTTTCGCTCACTGCCACAGCGCCCGCGATGGGCGCAAGCCCGAGGCAGATTCCAAGCACGATATGTGCCAATGACGAAAAATATTTCATATACGAATATAGCGCCAAAATGGCGAGGAATGGGAACGAGAGGGCAAAGGCGAGCGTGTTAATCCATGAGGAAATCAGCACGAACGCAACGGCATTGACGATGATGAAGATGAGCATTTCCGTGCGGCTGATACGTCCATCAGCACTTGGGCGGTGGAGTGTGCGCGGGTTGCTTGCGTCAATCTTTTGGTCGCAATAGCGGTTGAAAGCCATCGCGAAATTGCGCGCCGTTACGGCAGCAAGAAGCCCGGCGCAGAGAATCTGCCAGCCGAACCACTCAAACCCGCCAGAATGATAGGACGCAGTAAGCATTGCGATGAGCGTAAAAGGTAATGAAAAGATGGTGTGTTCAAAAACCACGAGTTCATTGAAGTCTTTGAGACCTTGTTTGAATCGCATCAAATAGCCGCTACTTTCGCCTAGCGCCACATGTTCCTCCTTATAAATTAAGCCTAAACAGAGCCCTTATTCTATCTCATTTCAGCCAAAAAAGAATTAAATTCCACAAAAAAGCGAGAGTGCAGGATAGATTGAGCACGATAAACAGCCTTTTGTGTACAGTTGCAAGCAATGACAAAACCAGCCATGCGGCAAAGAGTGCGGGCGGAGTCGGGAGATTGAGCACATGGAGAGGGACATCGAGAAACATCAAAAGGAGCGAATCGAAGAGATTGCCGATTCCAAAGAGATGGAGAACGATTGCAAGAGGATAGAACGCGACAAAGGCGAGGGTGAGTGGAATCGAGAGCAGTGAATAGGGCGAGAAGGGCGCAAAGAAAAAATGCGTTAAGGGCAACATGAACGTGAAGATTCCGTATTGCAAAAAGAGAAGATTTTTGAGTCCCACGAAACCATAGTATTGCCCAAAAAGCAGGATATAGAAGACACCAGAGATGGAGAAAAAGAAGCTGACAGAAAAAAGCAGGCTTGGAAACAATGCGAACAAGATGAGCACGATGAGTGCGAAGGAAAGGAGCGAAAGAATGCGGATTCCGCAAAATGCCAAAAAATACATTGAGGCTGCCATTGCAAAGGCGCGTAGAAACGATGGAGAGTTTTGCAATACAAGCAAATAGAATCCGCCACAAATAAGAGTCAAAAGTCCGATGTCGAAAAACGCATTGCGATAGGGAAAAAATCGCCTTTGTAAGGCGGAGTAGGGGAAATAGACGAGTAGCAACACAAAGAGCGAAAGGACGCCATAATGGAATCCGCTAATGGCTAGCAGATGTGCGATAGAGAGCGCATTGATGTTGTTGCGCCATGCAAAGGGCAGGGTGTCGGCGAGGAAGAGTGTTTGGTAGAGTCCAGAAATCAGCGGGCTTTCGTGCTGCTTGGCGATATATGCGCGCAGATGTTCTTTGATTCCATATTTTGTGGGCAAAAGCTCGATATTTATGTTAAACGCATAGAATCCGCGCAGGTAGTCCCAAAAGCCTATCTTGCTATTCACCAAATTGAGGCGCAATTCTTTATGCATGAGATTCTTGATTTTATCTTTCGTTGTTGTATAGAATATTTTTCCATTATCCATTCTAAGTTTCAAGACACTATATGTGCCCCTATCAGATGTTTTTTCGTATTGATTGATAACGGTGGCATAGACTTTAGAGATATTCTCCCGATAGCCGCTGTTTTTGAATGCAAGAAAGCTATGGTATTCGTATCCAAGCGAGAATCCAAACAGAGCCAGTAGTGCTATGGCGAACAAAGACCATTGCCAAAAGCCTACAAAGAGTGGAATCTCAAACGTGTTTGCTTGGCTTTTCCAGACATGATGCTTGATGATAAGGGACAATTGCGAGAACGTTTGTGTCAAGACACGGCGGAATCGCGAGGGCTTTTTCACACGGGCGGCAAGTCGATTTGCGTTTCGTTTCTTGTTGGCGTGGTGTCCAGTGCAATCGTTGGAGACTCGTCTATCTCAACAAAGCGCGAAAAGGCGTTTTGAAACATCAGCTCAACAATCGCCGTGGGTCCGTTGCGCTGTTTGCCGATGATGATTTCGGCAGATTCGTTTGAACGTTTTTTAAAAGTTGATTGGTAATTTTTACCCTCTTTTTTTGCTTGCTCTTCTTTTTCTTTTTCTGCTCGTTGTTTGTAGACATCATCGCGATAGATAAAGAGAATCAAATCGGCGTCTTGCTCAATTGCTCCTGATTCGCGTAAATCAGAGAGCATTGGGCGTTTGTCGCTGCGCGCCTCAAGCGAGCGGTTGAGCTGCGAGAGGGCGATAACAGGAATCTGCAATTCACGTGCAAGCAGCTTCAGCCCACGGCTAATCTCGCTCACTTCTAAATGTCTCTCTTGCTTGCCGCTTCCGCTCATGAGCTGCAAATAGTCGATGATGACAAGCTCAACTTCGGGGTGGCGCGCTTTGAGTTTGCGCATTTTGGAGCGCAACAACGAGATTCCAAGCAGCCCGCCGTCATCGACAAACAGCGGACGTTTCGCAATCGCATCGCTTGCGGCGCTTAGTTGCGAGATTTGCGAATCGTCCAAGTTGCCCACGCGCAAATCCTGCAATGGAATCGAGGTTTTCATCGAAAGCAAACGCAACATGAGCTGTTCTGCTGCCATTTCGAGTGAAAAAATTGCCACGCCCTTGTTGTGTTCTAGCACATTTTGTGCGATATTCAGTGCAAACGCCGTTTTGCCCATCGAAGGACGTGCGGCGATGATGACCAAATCGCCATTGTTGAAGCCCGTTGTGAGTCGATTGAGCTGACTAAAGCCCGTATCAAGCCCAATCAGAATCGTGTTGCCCCGTTCCTTGACGGACTTGATAAGTTCAAGGGTTGCGCTAATGATGTCTTTGGATTCGCGAAAATCATGCTGCGCGCTTTCTTGCGAAATCTTGAAAACTTCATGTTCGATATTTTCGAGAATCTGTTCCGAGCTGTTGCCTTCATCGTTGGTTTGATTCTTGATGATTGTGGCAAGGTGGTTGAGCCTACGTTTAATCGAGTTATCTTTGATTTCGTCAATGTAACGTTCAAATTGGATAATGGGATTTGTGCCAAGAATTTGCAACAATTCTTCACGTTCAATCGGTGCTTTTGGTGTCGATTTTTTGAGGACAAATTCCTCATCAAGCGGCATTTCGGCGGCATGCAGCTCCAAAAGCGCGCGAAAGATACTCTGATGTGCTTTGTATGAAAAATCATGCGCATTTAGGCGCGCATAGACTTCCTCAAAGCATTGCGGGTCAAAAAAAATCGCGCTTAAAAGCGCGCGCTCAATTTCGATGATAGTGTCCTGCAAGTTTAGCCTAGCGCGAGAATCTCATGGAAGCTCAATTCTTTGTGCTCGCCGATTGTAAGGATTTCATAATTTTTTGAGGATTCCAAAATGGCTTTAGTCAGCAAGTGATTGAGCGCATGGCTGCCTGCAAACGAGGTATAATCGCCGATAATAGGGTAACCGAGCAATGCCATATCGCCAAGCGCATCGAGGATTTTGTGCCGCACAAATTCATTCGCATAGCGCAAGCCCTCTTCATTGAGAATCTTGGAATCATCGAGCACAATGGCATTATCGAGTGAGCCACCAAGCGCGAGATTCTTGCTACGTAGATATTGTACTTCATGCAAAAATCCAAAGGTACGTGCTTTTGCGATTTCGGCTCTGTATCCTTTGGTACTAAAGGCAAAATGATGGTGTTGTCTGCCAATGAGCGGGTGTGGGAATGCAATGGTGAAATCAAAATTGCATGCATTGCTGGGCGCGATACGAACGAATTTATCGCCGTCTTTGACCTCGATTTTGCGTTTGAGCCGCATGACTTGCTTGGGCGCGTCTAGTTCGCGAATTCCTGCTTCGCTAAGAAGCAGGCAAAAGCCGATGCTGCTGCCGTCCATGATGGGGATTTCTTCATTATCAATCAAAATGCGGAGATTATCGATTCCATGCGCATAGATTGCGGATAAAAGATGTTCGATTGTTGAGATTTTATGTCCTTCTGCGGCAATCACTGTTGCCATTGTTGTGTCCACAACAGCTTCCGGAGAAAGCCGCACGCTTGCATTTTTGTCGGTGCGCACAAAAACAAGTCCGCTGTTTGCCTCCGCTGGCTCGAGGCGCAAATGCACGGGCACGCCTTTGTGCAGCCCGATTCCGGTGAGGGCAACGGGATTTTGAATCGTTGTTTGCTGCATATTTTTTCCTTATTTATTTTTCATCAAAAATTTACGGATACATTCCTCCACCTGCATTGGCTGGGATTTGCTGATAAAATCATCAGCATTGAGCGAACGTGCGAGCTCTTCGTTGCTGCTGCCACTCATCGATGAATTGACAACCACAGGGATATGCGATGTCGCGGGATTTGCCTTGAGTTGCTTGATGACTTCAAAGCCGCTTGCCTCGGGCATTTCTAGGTCCGTAATCACCATGCCGATTTTGTCGATGTTGGTTGTGGGGCTAAAGATATAATCGAGCAATCGTTGCCCATTAGGAAAGTCTTGATGATGTACACCTGCATTTTGCAAGATATTGCGCATTGTTTTGAGTACACTTGGCGAATCGTCTGCGAGCAAGATGTCTTTGTCGATGTCGAATCGTTGCAGGCGCTTCATCTCCTCTTCTTTTTCGGTTTCAATCCATGGAAACGCCTCAACAAGCATTTTTTCAATATCGACAATCTGCACGAGCGAGCCATCAAAATAGCGCGTGCGGCTCACGAGTTTGCTATTTTGGGTTGTCGCCGTGCTAAGTCCGGAGGTTTGTTCAATCTCTGTCCATTTTTTGTTCAAAATTCTGTCGGCTTCATAGATTCGCACACCGATTTTCCAACGCGAAAACTCGCAAATCATGATGATGTCCTCATCATCTTTTTCGCGCACAATCGCGTATTGACGTAAATCTCGATTTGGCAAGCGCGGGTCATAGTAGAACCATTTGCGTAAATCAATCAGCGGAATGGTCAGCTCACGCATTGTGATGAGCCCCTCGACAAGCGAGCTCGTGTTGTGCGTAATCATCGTGATGCCGCCTTTGTATTTGATGACTTCGCGAATCTTGAAAACATTGACTCCATAGAGGTCTTTGTCTTTCTCGAGTCGAAAGCATAAAAGCTGCAATTCATTGTTTTTATGCAGGTTGGTGATTTGGTCAACTTGGGACAAACTCGCCATATTCTACCCTTTTTAGTATCATGCCTAGATTATAGCATAAGTTCATCAATACATCGAAAATGCTTTAATTTGAAATAGAATACACACAGATTTGATGAGACATTTTAATAAGAAATCTTTGTTATCGCGATAGCCCATTTATCTCTTGATGACACCAAAGCTTAAGCAATAAAGAACAATGCGCAAATCATTGCGCCAGCGCCAATGGTAGCGCCGTGCGCAGAGCAGCGCGCAGAGATAGGGCGGGAGGCGCACAAGGTAGGATTGCTGTTCGCTTTGGAGCATCATAATAGAATCTGTATGGCGCTGCAAAATATAAAATTCATAGATTGCAAGATTGCTTGTTGTGTGTGCAAATTCACGAACGGGCAAAGAGGGATTCCATGCTGGGTGGGCTTGGAGCGTTTTGCCCAAATCAAAACACAAAGCAGCATTTTGCAATCTTTTGGGTCGCAAAGCCGCAGAGTGTGTGGTGGATTCGTCATGCTGTGTGTAATGATACAGCGGAGCGTTCATAACGCTACAATCGCGTACAAAAGAGATGATGAGTAGCCCCATAAGCGTGTCTTCGCCGCTAAAAAGCCCGTTTGGAATCTCGCCAAAAACGCGCGTACAGAGGCTAAGAGCCTGCAATAATAGTGCACGGCGATAGAGACATGCCCAGTTCACGATACGTGTGCCCGCAACTTTATTGTCAAAGACACGGATTTTTGGCAAATCCCCAAGAAAATAATGGCAAACTGCAAAATCTGCTGTTGCATTTGCAAAATCGCCCTTGCGCATAATTGCCGCAACCATTTGAGCGCAAAACTCGGGTTCTATCCAATCATCAGCATCGACAAATGCAATAAAATCGCCTCTTGATTCTTCGATTCCTCGCGCCCTTGCAGCAAATGTCCCACGATTTTGGCTTTGAGCAAAGACTTTGATTCGCGTATGATTTTGTGCAAGCTCATGTGCGATTTGGAGTGTGGAATCGGTGCTGCCATCATCGATGATGAGAATCTCGAGATTCTTATGCGATTGTTCCAAGCAGGATTGGACAGACTTTTGTAAAAAATTCTCTGCATTATATGCAGGGATTATCAGAGACACGAAAGGTTCTAGTGAATAGTTCTCGCTCATCGCCTGATTTTCCCAAAACTTGCGCAATAGCCTAGCGCACGCAGTGCACAGCGCAATGGTTTTTCAAAATATGCTGCATACATGAGCGCTTGCAGATACACAAAGCGCGTTTTTATCGAGCCATCGAGACAAACAAGCTCTTGATTGTGTCGTTGATAGATATAGAAATTATATTTTGTGTGCATGAGAAACGTATGGAGATAGTCGTCAGCTGCTGGCGGAATCTTATAGGCTGGCGAACAAAGTACGGTTTCGACTAGTGCAAGCGAACGAGCGGCGCTTGCGCAGTAGCGAATCGAGGGTCGCCGTGTCATCGATTCGGGATTGTCAGCATAGAAATAAAGTGGCGCAGCAACATAGCCAAATCCGCGTATAGACGGCAACAAAAAAAGCGAAAACAACACATCTTCAAGCCCCACAAGCTCGCGCGTGTCATACGAGGCGAGAATCCTTGCACACAGTGCGCTTGCGCCACGTAATGCTGCTGTGCGGTAGAGTTTCCAAATTTGTGAACCTAGCAGAGTTTCATAAAGATTCGTGCATGTATGACGTAAAACACCGATAGGTTCGACAAAATATTGACAAGCGACCATATCGATGCTATCGCCCTTTTGGGCAAACTCGGCGAGCATGGCTTCGCAAAACTCGGGCGCGATGTGGTCATCGGAATCGACAAATGCGACAAAGTCCCCGCGCGCGTTGTGTAGCCCCACAAGCCGTGCTTCAAAAGTCCCGAGATTGCTTTCGTTGCGCACAATGCGCATGCGTGAATCTGTCGCAAGATTCTGTGCGAGCGCAACCGTGCCATCTTCGCTGCCATCGTCGACAAGTATGATTTCGATATTTTGATACGTCTGCTCAAGGCAGCTATGTAGGCATTTTTCGATATATTTCTGTGCATTGTATGCAGCGATGATAATGGAGACAAGCGGCAGTTCTAGCAACATAGCAAACGTGCAAATTCGGCAAAAAGTGGCGTGGATTCTGTGGGTCCAGGCGAGGCTTCGGGGTGGTGTTGGACAGAAAAAATAAGGTGGTCTTTATATTGCAGTCCTTCGATTGTGCCATCGAAAAGATTGCGATGTGTAACATCGGCAATTTGCTCAATCGAATCAGGGACAGAGTAGATGTGGTTTTGCGATGTGATTTCGACAGCGCCCGTGCGCAGATTCTTCACGGGGTGGTTGCCTCCGTGGTGCCCAAATTTGAGCTTATAGGTGGGAAAACCTTGCGCGATAGAAAGCAGCTGATGTCCAAGACAAATGCCAAATATGGGAATTTTCGCGGCAATCAAATGTTGGATTTGTTCGATTTCTGCACCCAAGAAACGTGGGTCTCCGGGTCCGTTGCTCAAAAAAACAGCGTCCATCTCATGTGCGTTGTAGCGCGCAATCAGAGATTGGGCATTGAAGCTGTGCGGAATCACCTCGACAGCAAAGCCCGCCTCGACAAGGTTGTTGAGAATCGCACGTTTGATTCCGAAGTCAATCGCGACAATTTTGCGCGTTGTGGGCTTGCTGGGATAGCTTTGGGTAACGAAATCAAAATTTGCTAAATTGTGTGTGTAGGGTTCTTTTGTCGAACATTGTGCGACAAGATTTTGTTCAGAAATTTTTGGTGCTGCACGGAGCGTGGCAAGCAGCGATTCCTTATCAAAGTTTTGAGTCGAAGCAATCATCGCCATAGCGCCCTCAACGCGCAACATTTGGACGATTTTGCGCGTATCAAGCCCACAGATTCCCATTGCATCATGTGTACGTAAAAATTCAGCGAGGCTTTGCGTGGCGCGGAAGTTGGACACGCAAGAGGAATAGCGATTGACAAGGATTCCGCGCGCAAAGATGCCGCGACTCTCCTTGTCGTTGTCGTTGCAGCCAACGATTCCAATTTCGGGCATCGTAAAAACCACAAACTGCCCCGCATAACTCGGGTCGCTCGCGATTTCTTGATAGCCTGTCATCGAGGTATTAAACACGGCTTCACCAATGCTTTCTTTGCTCGCACCAAAGCTTAAGCACTCGACACAATAGCCATTTTCAAAGCACACACATGCTGGGATAAGGGAATTCATAGGAAACCTCGCTTGCGCAATTCTTCTTCATAGAGTTTCTCAAAGATGATGTCGTATTCCTCGCTGCCAACAACAATGCGGCGCTTGTAACTCTTGATTTTTTCTTCGACAAAATCCTCGATGGATTCATAGATTCGTGTGTAGTCATTGATGGCTTTGTAGATGATGTTGCGAATCCGATTTTCAGGAACATCGAACCAAACGATGTCTTCTTGAATGATTGCGTCTAGGATTGCATGGGATAAGTTGTTGTAACGTTCGTCTTTGCCGAGTGGAATCCCTTTTTTGTTTGCCAATTCTTTTTTGACAAGCCAAAAAAGAGCGCGCTCATCGGCGCGCAAAAACTCGATTTCATCAACACGATTTTCGAGAATCTCGCGTACCTCTTCTTCGAGTATCTGCTCGGACTTGATGTCTTTTTCAAGCACAATGCGTGAGATTTCAGCAAGCTTTTCGAGCGGCTGCGAATCGAGCTCGACAACGCCTGAATGCACCAAATCAAGCGCGATTTTATTAGCGATATAGGGGGCGTGAGAGAGTCGTAATTTCATACCTAGCCTCCTTTTCATTGTTTGCTTGTTCGCATTGTAATGTATTTTTGGTAAAAGTCTTATGAATGAACGCGCAAATTGTCGCAATTCTATCTGTGCGGATTTGCGTGTGGTTTTCCAAAATGCGCTACAATGGGCACAAAGGATAGAATCGCTATGGATTTTGCATTCATGCTCCGCTTTGCGCCCGAATTTGGCAAGGGAATTGCGCTCACATTGTGGCTCACGGCGCTTGGCATTTTGTTCTCGGTTGCCATCGGTGTGCTTTGTGTCTTGTTGTTGCATTTCAAGCGCCCATTTTTGAGCCGCTGCTGCCGATTCTATATCGAGATTTCGCGCAACACCCCATTGCTCATTCAGCTTTTTTTCTTGTATTATGGACTTCCCAAAATCGGAATCGCGCTTTCCTCGTTCACATGCGCTGTGATTGGGCTAGGCTTTCTTGGTGGCTCCTATATGGCAGAATCGTTGCGCTCGGGGCTCGAATCGGTGCGCCCAATGCAGATTCAAAGCGGCATGTCGCTGGGTCTTAGCGAATGGCAGAATCTTTATTATGTGATTCTGCCACAGGCACTCGCGGTTGCAATGCCGAGCTTGAGCGCGAACATCATCTTTTTGCTCAAAGAAACATCAGTTGTGAGCATTATCGCGCTCGCCGATGTCGTCTATAAGATGACCGAGCTCAACAGCATCTACTACAAAACCGATGAACTCTTACTCATGCTCTTTTTGTGCTATTTGGTGATGATTTTGCCTCTCTCGCTTTTTTTGGGGCGGCTTGAGAAAAGGCTCGCACGTGTTTGAGATTTTCAATGCCACGACACTCTCGCGCCTGTTTGATGGACTCTCTCTGACTCTATTTATCACGTTCGCGAGTATGGCTGTTTCTCTTGTTTGTGGTCTTGCGCTCGGTTTTGTCGCGTGGGCGGGCAGTCCATTTGTGCGCGCCGTGTTGCGAATCTGCCTCGAGTTTGTACGTGTGATGCCGCTTATTGTGTGGCTTTTTGTGATGTATTTTGGGTTTTCTCGCTGGTTTGGGCTCAATCTTAGCAATGTGAGTGCAACAATCATCGTTTTTAGTATTTGGGGCAGTTTTGAGATGATGGACCTTGTCCGCGGCGCGCTTTTTAGCATTCCGTTGCACCAAACCCAAGCTGCACTCGCATTGTCTCTTAGCCGCATTCAAATCTTTGTGTTTGTTGTCGCTCCACAGGCGCTTAGGCGGCTCACGCCCGCGGTGATGAATCTCTTTACGCGCTTGCTCAAAAGCACGCCTTTTGCTTTCCTCATCGGTGTTGTTGAGCTGCTCAAGGTGGGGCAGCAAATCATCGAGCTCCACCGCTATGATGTCTATGCGCCAATTCTTGTCTATGGGCTGATTTTTTGGTTGTATTTTTTGTTATGCTACCCTGTGAGTTTGTATTCAAAACGATTGGAACGAAAATGGAAAATTTGATTTTGCAGATTGAGAATCTCCACAAGCATTATGGCACATTCCATGCGCTTCGCGACATCAGCCTTTGCGTTGGGCAGCAAGAAGTCGTGGTGTTGCTTGGACCAAGCGGCTGTGGCAAAAGCACGTTGTTGCGTTGCGTCAATGGGCTCGAACATTTCGAGAGTGGCAATCTGACCATCGATGGCGAGCAAATCGATTCGCATTTCAAGGATTGGCGCAGAATAAGGCAAAAGGTGGGTATGGTGTTTCAGTCGTATGAGCTGTTTGAACATCTCAATGTGCTTGACAATTTGCTTCTTGGACCCATCAAAGTGCAAAAACGTAAACGTGATGAAGTGGAGGCAGAGGCGCGCGCGTGGCTTGCAAAAGTTGGGCTCGAAGACAAACTGCATGCCTATTCGAGTGAGCTTAGTGGCGGGCAAAAGCAGCGCATTGCGATTGTGCGCAGTTTGTGCATGAATCCCAAGCTGATGTTGTTTGATGAGGTAACTGCCGCGCTTGACCCCGAGATTGTGCGCGAAGTCCTCGATGTGATTTTAGGACTCAAGCGCGAAGGAATGAGCATGCTCATTGTTACGCATGAAATGGGCTTTGCACGTGCTGTGGCAAATCGGATTGTATTTATGGATAAGGGCGAGATTGTCGAGATTGCCAAGCCAGAAGAATTTTTTGTACGTCCCAAAACCGAGCGAGCACAGAAATTTCTCAATCTTTTTACGTACCATAGCTGATTTTCTTTTTATTTAGATTATTTCGTTATGATTGCAAGGTTTTTCAAACCATTCAAAGGAGTATTCTTGAAACCAGTCTCATCTGTATTTTCGTATTTTTCTGTCCTTATTCTTGCCGTATTTCTCGGCTTTTTTGTCGCTTCATGTGAGAAAAAGACCAGCTCTACAACCCAAGCACAGGCTGTGCAAACCGAGCAGAATGTAACTGAACAAAATGAAACCAAAACCGAAGAAACAAATGCGACACATGACATCAGCACACATTCTGTCGTACAAACCGATTCTGTCGTGGTTGAAACCGTGCAAACATTTGATACAAACGCAAGTGATAGCAATTCTGATGTCGTTGTTACAACAACAGAGACAATTACGATAAGCCAAGAGAACGCAGACGATACGGCGCAACCTGTGGAATCTGCTGCGGATTCTGTTGTGCCCAACGCTGCTGTTGTAGCTTTGCAAAAAAGAGGTGTTGTGCGAATCGGTGTTTTTGGCGACAAGCCACCATTTGGCTATATCGATAAAAATGGCGCAAATGTTGGATACGATATTGCATTTGCAAAGCGCATTGCACAAGAGATTTTTGGAGATTCAAGCAAAGTCGAGTTTGTGCTTGTCGAGGCAGCGAATCGCGTTGAGTTTTTGCGCTCGGACAAAGTCGATATTATCTTGGCAAATTTTACCAAAACGCCTGAACGCGCGGAGCAGGTGGATTTTACATTGCCCTATATGAAAGTTGCACTCGGTGTTGCTGTTTTGCAAGATATGGAACTTGCAAACCCCGAGCAATTGCAGGGCAAGACATTGATTGTCAATAAGGGCACAACAGCTGATGCGTTTTTTACCAAAAACTATCCTAGCATCAACATGCTCAAATATGACCAAAATACCGAAGCTTTCGCTGCTTTGCTTGATGGCAGGGGTGATGCGCTTGCGCATGATAATACATTGCTCTTTGCTTGGGTCAAAGAGAATCCTCAATTCAAGGTTGCGATTAAGGAGCTTGGCAATCAAGATGTGATTGCTGCTGCTGTGCAAAAAGGCAATACCGAGCTTAAGCAGTTTATCGATGACTTGATTGTGCGCCTTGCTAAGGAGCAATTTTTCCACAAGGCTTATGATGAAACACTCAAGGCATATTTCACAGACGATATTCAGGCTGATGACATTGTGATTGAGGGTGGGAAGTTAGAATAGAAATGAATGCCTAAAATGCGTGCTATGCGTTTGCTTGCTGCTACCTAGCAGCAATGCGCGCAAGTATTTGGAATCTTGTCTGCAAGTCGCAAGTCAAACTTCTCACAAACACTACAAAAAGCGCTTTGCGCATTTCCTAATCAATGTCTAAATCCACTCTATCTTTTTTTGTGTAGCTTCTTTGTGATTTTATCACAGACAAAAGCATTGCGGTCGTTTATACTTGCTCCATTTCAATATTGGAGCAACAGATGCAACAAAGTAGGCGAAGTTTTTTTAAGGTCTTAGGAGCAGCAAGTGTCGGTGTATTGGGCGCAAATGCTGCAAATATGGAGCAAAGCAACGAAATAAAAGCTGATTCTCCTGATAACGTTGCTTATAGAAGCGCATCTATCATTGATGTTGGGCTTTGTGATGGTTGTCAAAACTTGGAGACACCCAAATGTGTTCAAGCTTGTCGGGAGAAAAATATGTCAAAATTTCCAAATCCTATCCCGCAGATTCCTGATTATTTTCCACGAAAAGTCCATGAGGATTATTCCAAAAACCGCGAAAATATCTCGCGTCTCACACCCTATAATTGGACATATATCGAGCAGATTCCGCTACAAAACACGCCCTTGGGCATTCAGGAAGTCTTTGTGCCACGACGTTGTATGCATTGCGATGACCCCACTTGCCAAAAAATTTGTCCTTTTGGCGTGATTAGTAAAGACAAAGAAGGCGCAGTCAGTATTGACCCAGACTTTTGTTTCGGCGGCGCGAAATGCCGCGATGTTTGTCCTTGGGGGATTCCGCAACGGCAAGCAGGAGTGGGAATTTATCTCAAGATTGCCCCCAAACTCGCAGGTGGAGGCGCGATGTATAAATGCGATGCATGTGCGGATTTGCTCAAAATCGGTCAAGCGCCTGCATGTGAGAGAGAGTGTCCCAAAGGAGCGATTATTTTTGGCAAACGTCAAGAGATAATACAAAAAGCACGCGAACAAGCTGAAATTTATAAGGCTAGAGCGCAAATAGAAGGCACTTATCTCTATGGAGACACGCAAAATGGAGGAACTTCGACATTTTATGTTTCGCCCGTGCCTTTTGAAATGCTTGCACAAGCGCTCAATGCAAAGCACCATTTCACAGCGGATATGCCGCAAAAAATAGGCGTTCCGCATTTGAATCTGAAGGTCAAGAACTTTGTGAGCGAGGATTCTGCACTCATCAAAAGTGTGCTTTTTGCACCAGTTGTTGGGGCAATAGCAGGAGGAATCGCTGTGGCAAAATCAAAAAAGGAGAATCATCATGCAGAATAACGAGCTAAAAGATGTCAAAATCACACGTCAAAGTCTGCAAAATCGAATCGTGCATTGGGGTATCGCAATCAGTGTTTTTGGGTTGATTTTTAGTGGCATATTGCAAATGCCTGTTTCCAAGCGCTATATGCTCAATGAATTGCCGCTTATGGCATGGAGCGGAGATTATCATATCTCGCTGATTGTGCATTATGTTTTTGCGGCTGCCCTGTTGTTTTTTGTGGGATTCCATTTGGTGTTTCATATCATGCGCAAAGAGTTTGATATTTTCCCTAAAAAAGGAGATTTTTGCAAAAGTGTTGCAGTCATCAAGGCAATGCTCTATAAGACCGAAGAGCCGCCAAGTGAGAAATATTTGCCCGAACAACGTTTAGCTTATGCGGGGATTGCATTTGTGCTTTTATTGCTTATTGTGAGCGGCATGGTGAAAACGTATAAAAACCTAGCTGGAGAGAATCTAGGAGAAAATATGATTTTTTGGGCAGCACAAATCCATAATTTAGGCATGATTTTCATCATTTTAGCCATTATTTTTCATCTTGCCGCGTTTATTTTTAAGGCAAATCGCCCACTCCTTAGCGGAATGTTTAGCGGCAAGGTGAGCGCAAAATATGTCCTTCATCGGCACAAACTTTGGTCTGCTGGCATTGAAAGTGCCAAAAAGGCTTGCAAGAAATAGCGCTCGATGAGTGTGGGCTGATGGCATTGTGATTGGGTGGGAGATTGTAGGCTCTGCTCGCGAGATTCTATGCTTGATAGAATTCTCGCAACTCGTCTATCTCACTCTGGCTAAAGCCCGCAGCAATGCGTGCGCGCTCGTTTAGAATCTTGCCCGCAAGGCGAAAGCGAAAACTCGTACAAAGCCGCAAAAAAGGGCGCGTTGCGCAGCTTTTCCACCAAACATTGCCTTTGTGTACGTGGTTGATTTCATCGCGCAAAATGAGATTCATTGTGTCGCAAATCTCTTTCTTGAGCGCGAGTTCTGTGGTCGCAAGTTTGCGCTGCACAAAAGGGTTCGCGTCTAGCCCGCGCGCCTCGAGCCCCCTGTGCACAATGCCCATGCGCAGTTCTAGGGAATCTTGTGTGCAGCAGAGTGCGGCGAAGAGTTCGTCATGCACAGCAAATGTGCCAAACGTAAAGCCAAGCTCGGAGAGTAGGGCGCAGATTCTCTGAAAATGCAAGATTTCATCGCGCGCAACCTCAAGCCAATCGGCATAGAAACCATGCGGAAGTTCGCGAAAGCGATAGGCAGAATCAAGCGCAAGGACGATGGCGCTCATCTCGATATGGGCGATGGAATGCAGAATCTTCGCAATCGCTTGCGTGCTTTTCGTGTGCGCGGGGCGGCGAATCTTGCGCGCTTCGACAAAGCGCAGATTCCAAAAATGCGCGAATGTCTCGCAAAAATCTTCGCCACAAAGCGGCTCACGTTCGTGCGTTGGACGGATTTTGTCGCACAAAAAGTCGTCATAGAGATTCTCGAAGCTTGCGACAAACGAATCAAAATTTGCCGCGCAAAAGGTAGATTCGATGCGCGCAAACACAACCTAAGTTCCAGCAAAATGCACAATCGCCGAGCCCCACGTAAGCCCACCGCCGAGCGCATCAAGCAAAAGCCGATTGCCATGTGCGAGTTTGCCCTCTTCATAGAGGCAATTGATTGCCATTGGAATAGACGCTGCGGAGGTGTTGCCATAGCGATGAACGGTGAGCACGGTTTGTTCGGGGGTGAAGTTGAGATGCTCCCCCACAGCCTTGATGATTCGATAATTCGCTTGATGAGGAACAAAATAATCAATATCGCTCGCGCTCATGTTGTTGCGCGCAAGAATCGTGCCGACTTCTTCTGTGAGTTTGCTCACAGCGAGCTTGAAAACTTCATTGCCCCGCATTTGCATGCACTGATTCGCGCCGTTTTGGAGAGTTTGGCGCGGGGTATAGAGACAATCGGCATATTTGCCATCAGCAGAAATATGGACATCAAGAATCGATTCATCTTTGTGCTGCGTGGGTGTGATAATCGCTGCTCCAGCGCCATCTCCAAACAGGATATATGTCCCGCGGTCATTTGGGTCGAGCACCGAGCTTGCCTTTTCTGCACCGACAATCAAGACACATTTTGCCATGCCCGATTCGATATATGCTTTTGCAACCGATAGCAAATAGATAAACCCGCTGCAAGCAGCAGCAATGTCAAATGCGGGGACATCGTGGATTCCAAGTTCTGCTGCGATGAGGCAGGCGGTTGAAGGCATGTTGATATAATCGGGCGCGAGTGTGCCGACAATCACGAGGTCGATTGCGCTTGTTGCAATATGTGCCCGCTCAATGGCTTGGCGAGCAGCGCGCACACCAAGTGAGCTAGAAGTCTCTGAATCGCTTGCAAAATAACGTGTCTTAATGCCTGTGCGCCGCACAATCCATTCATCTGTTGTGTCTATCTTAGATTCTAGGTCTTTGTTACTCACGCAATGTGGTGGTACATAAGCGCCTATGGAACGAAGTGCCGCATACATAAATTTCCTTTGCGCTTTGTGCTATGATTTGACGAAAGCTTGGGCGATTTTGTGGTTGATTTGCTGCTCATGAGCGATGATGCCTTGTTTGATGGCATTGTAAATGGCTTTGGGATTGCTTTTGCCATGTCCAATAATGACATTACCATTCACGCCAAGTAGCGGTGCACCGCCATATTCGGCATAGTCAAGCCGTTTTTTGAGTTTACGAAATACCTTGCGCATAAGCAGCGCGCCAATTTTGCTCGAAACAGATTCTTTGACAAAATTTTTAATAAAATTCGCAATCGCATCCGCAACACCCTCGCTTGTTTTGAGCGCGATATTGCCCACGAAGCCATCGCATACAACAACGGCGATGTCGCTCGAAAAAATATCATCGCCTTCGATATTGCCCACGAAGCTCGGAAAATCTTGCAGCAATGCATACGCTCCTTTGGTTAGCTCATTGCCTTTGCACTCTTCTTCGCCGATACTAAGCAGGGCGACTTTGGGTTTGGGATAGCCCAAAACGCTTTTGGCGTATTCATAGCCCATAATGGCAAAAGTATGGAGATGTTCGGCGGTACAATCAACATTTGCGCCAGCGTCTAGTAGCAAAAATTCGCCACCGCCAATATGCGGCAAAACGGTGGCGATTGCGGGGCGGCTCACGCCCTCGATTCGCCCAAGCCGCAGTGTCGCGAGACTCATTGTTGCGCCACTATGTCCAGCAGAAACGAGCACATCGGCTTTGCCATTTTTGAGCAATTCGGTTGCGACAAAAATTGAGCTCTCTTTGCGGCGAATCGCATTTGCGGCTGCATCGTCCATTTGAATCACATCTGTGCAATGCACAATTTCTATCCGCTCTTTGAAAGCTTTGGGAATTTTGGATTCAAGCTGCGCACTATCCCCAACAAGCAACGCGGAAAAAGATTGCTTTTTTAATGCCTCCAATGTCCCTTCTACAATGGGGTCAGGTCCATAATCTCCACCCATTGCATCAACAGCTACTCTTGTCATTGGCTATTTCTTTTTGTATTCCCCAGTGAATTTGTTGGAATGATGTGGAAGCCTCCATGTGCCGTCTTTATCTTTAATGGGTGCTGCTAACGTTATTTTGTAATGTGTGCGTCTTTTTGCTGCACGAGTTTTGCTTACGCGTCTTTTTGGTACTGCCATTTTTACTCCTTTTCATCTTTGGTGTGGTATTCGAGCCGAATCGATTCGAGTTCGCTTTGCAAGAGAAATCCTATATCAGCAAAACCATCAAAAAATTCTACAACTTCTAATGTATCATTGCCGAGCTCCGATTCATAGAGACCATCGCAAAGCAAATAATGTAAATGTTCATCAAGCTGCTTGGTGTATTCTTCACCGCTTCTATCACAAATCAGCTCAATCGAGCCTGTGATATGGGCTTCTAACCCATACAGACGTTCCTCTTTATGCCAAATCTTCCCTTCAAACTGCACATCTTCATGTGCGATTGCAAAAGGTTTAGGCTTTTGCGAAATTTTATGAAACGGAAGTCGCAAACTCTATTCTCTATTGAATCTCGCGCTTTGCAAAGAAAAAGGCAATTTCAGTCTTTGCATTTTCGAGACTATCGCTTCCATGCACGGCGTTTGCATCGATGCTGTCGGCAAAATCGGCGCGGATTGTGCCCGGCTTTGCCTCTTTGGGATTGGTTGCGCCCATGAGCTCGCGGTTTTTGGCAACAGCGTTTGTGCCTTCAAGCACCATTACAACAACAGGTCCGCTCACCATAAAATCAACCAAATCATTGAAAAACGGGCGGTCTTTATGGATTGCATAAAATTGCTTCGCGTCTGCTTTTCCAAGCCAGAGCCGTTTCATCGCCGCAATACGCAAGCCGTTGCTTTCAAAGCGGTCAATAATCTTACCAATGACATTTTTCTTCACAGCATCAGGCTTAATAATAGAGAGCGTTTGTTCCATGAGCTTCACTCCTTTATTTTGTATTTTGCATAAGCTAAAATTATAGCATGTAAAGCTTAATACAGCTTGAGCGCGGCGCAATTGTCGCCAAAATTAGATTTTTAAGAAATCTTTGATTGCTGCGACTTTATCGGTTTTTTCCCAACTAAACTCGGGCAATTCGCGCCCGAAATGCCCATAGGTTGAGGTTTTGCGATAGATAGGGCGCAACAAGTCAAGAGATTCGATAATGCCTTTGGGTGTGAGCCTGAACAACTCACGCACGCATGCCTCGAGCTTGCTGTCTTCAACTCTGCCGCTGCCATGACTATTGACAAGAATCGAAACAGGCTCAACAACACCAATCGCATACGCAACCTGAACAGTGGCTTTGTCGCACGCACCAGAAGCAACAAGATTTTTTGCTACATAACGCGCTGCATACGCTCCGCTTCTATCGACTTTGCTTGGGTCTTTGCCGCTAAAAGCGCCACCACCATGGGGGCAGCTGCCGCCGTACGTATCTACAATAATCTTGCGCCCCGTGAGCCCCGCGTCTCCTTGTGGTCCACCAATCACAAATTTGCCTGTGGGATTCACAAAATAGCGCACATTATCGCCAAGATATTGCTTAGGAATCACGCGCTGCACGACTTCTTCAATCACCGCGTCTTTGAGTCGATTGTAGGCGACATCGGGCGCATGCTGTGTCGAAACGACAATCGTATCAATTGTGGTGGGGACGCCGTTGGAATAGCGCACGGTCACTTGCGATTTACCATCGGGGCGCAAAAAGGGTAGGTTGCCGCTTTTGCGCGCATGCGCGAGCCCTTCGGTGATTCTATGCGAGAGATAGATGGGCAATGGCATGAGCACATCGGTTTCACGGCACGCATAGCCAAACATCAGCCCTTGGTCGCCCGCGCCAATCTCGCCATCTTCTCTATCCACCCCTTGATTGATGTCTGGGCTTTGCTCGCCAATTCCGTTCAAAATCCCTGCACTGCGATAATCAAATCCATAGAGAGCATCGGTGTAACCAATCTCGCGAATCACATTACGTGCAATCTCTTGCATTGGTGCATACGCTGTGGTTTTGAGCTCGCCTGCAATCACACAATAGCCGTTTGATAGCAATGTCTCGCATGCCACACGTGCTTTTTTATCACGTTCGATGATATAATCAAGCACGGCATCACTAATTTGGTCAGCCATTTTGTCCGGATGCCCTTCTGTAACCGATTCAGAAGTAAACAAAAAATCGCTCATACATATCCTTAAAATTCAAACTTTGGGAAATCCCATTCATAAGATTCTATCTTATTATGTTTAATCTATTTTTAATGAATAGCGGGGTACAATGCGCCCGTCAGAGATGATAATTTTTTTCCTTTAGGAGGATTTATGTTAGTTACAAAAAAAGCCCCCAACTTCACTGCTCAAGCTGTTTTGGCAGACAATCAGATTGTTCCTGATTTTGAGCTTTATAAGAATCTCGGCAAAAATGGCGCCGTTTTATTCTTTTGGCCTCTCGATTTCACTTTTGTGTGCCCTTCGGAAATCATCGCATTCTCGAACCGCGTAGAGAAATTTAAAGAACGTGGTGTGAATGTGATTGGTGTTTCTATCGATTCGCAATTCACACATTTTGCGTGGAAAAATACCCCAGTCGACCAAGGCGGCGTGGGCAATATCCAGTTCCCAATGGTTGCAGATATTGATAAATCGATTACTCGAAGCTATGATATTTTGCTCAATGAATCTGTGGCATTGCGCGGCTCGTTCCTTATCGATAAAAACCAAACTATTCGCCATGCCGTTATCAATGACCTCCCACTTGGACGCAATGTTGATGAGATGTTGCGTATGGTTGATGCCCTGCTCTTCCATGAAGAACATGGCGAAGTTTGCCCCGCTGGTTGGCAAAAGGGAGATGAGGGAATGAAAGCGGACGCGAAAGGCGTGGCTTCATATCTTGCAAAACACAAGAAAGACCTCTAAGATTCTCGCCCGCGTGCTACGCGGGCTCTTCTACTGCAAAAACATTTGCAATGCGTCAAATGCAAGTCGAATCTCGCGCTGGAAATGAATCATAATTGCAGGCAAAATCACAATGAGCACTGCAAATGCAACCGAAATCTTAACAGGAAAGCCGATGACAAGCAAGTTAAACTGCGGGTGGGTTTTCATAATCATGCCAAAGATGATGTCGGAGAGTAGAATAAGCGCGACAATCGGGAATGCCATTGTGAATCCAATCAGGAATAGATTTGTGAATGCCTTGACGATATAGGGCACAATGTCGCCCGAAAAGACGAAGCCACCAAGCGGAATCGCGTTTAGCGAAACAGCGACAAATTCGAGTATGAGATGATGAAAATCAAATGCAAGCAAAATGAGTAAGGCGAGCATGGTAATGATATGTGCAATAATCGCCCTTTGTGTGCCCGACACTGGGTCAAAGGCGCTTGCCATTGTGAGTCCCATTGCAAAACTCACAGTCTCGCCGCCGAAGTTAATCATTCCAAACACAATTTGCAAAAACATCGAGCTTAGGAATCCAAGCATCACCTCGCCGAGTCCGCCAAGAATGAATGCAACAGGCTCCATTGGCGGCACTTGATGTGGGACAATCGGGTAGAAAAGAAGCGCAAGATAAAATGCAAGCGCTCCGCGAACGGACATCGGCAGAAGCTGATGTTCATAGAATGGGAAAAAGGTAAGAACGCCCATAAAACGCAAAAGCAGGAACAGAAAATTTGCCACCCCTGCATCGGTGAGCATTGAAACAAATTCCATAAAACAATCCTAGCTTTGTGTCAAGGTTTGATTTGCAAGCGTAAAACATTTGGTGCAACGATGTGCAAGCTCGATGTCATGTGTAACAAGCACGAGCGCGGCTTTCATGTGTTCCACATAGTCAAAAATAGCGTTCATCACGCTTGCAGATGTTTCTTGGTCGAGATTGCCTGTGGGCTCGTCTGCAAAGATGATGTTTGGTTTTTTCATGAGTACGCGCGCAATCGACAACCGCTGCTGCTCGCCGCCGCTTAGTTTGGACGCGCTACTATGCAGGAGATGTTGGATTTTGAAATTTTGCAAAATGTCCTCATCGATTGTTTCGCCCGCAAGCAATGTGGCGACTTGAAGATTCTCTGTGGCGCTAAAGCCACGAAAGAGATAGTGGGATTGGAATACGATTCCGATTTGATTGCGGCGAATGGCGAGCAGGGAATCGTTGCTCAACGTATAGATGTTTTTGCCAAAGAGATACACATCGCCTTCCATCGGTCGCAACAGAGTTGCGAGGATATGCAAAAGTGTGCTTTTTCCGCTGCCGCTGACGCCAACAATGCTTAGAGTCTCGCCCTCGCAAACTTCGAGTGCAAGCGCACGAAAAAGCGGGCAATCGAAACGATGTCCAAGCCCGCTTGCTTGCAGAAGTGTCATCTCTAGCCTAGCTGCGCGGCTACTTCTGCGGCAAAATCGTTCTCTTTTTTCTCAATCCCCTCGCCAAGCTCAAAGCGTACATAATCGACAACACTAAAGGAATCATCTGCGGCTTTGCCTGTTTCGCTTAGAATCTGCTCCACACGTTTTTTGTCATCGAGAATATAGAATTGCCCAAGCAAAGTCAGCCGCTGGTCGAGCAGGGTGTTGTCGGCGACAAAACGTTCCATTTGTCCCGGAATGATTCTATCCCAAATGGCTTCGGGTTTATTTTGTGCTTTGAGTTCCTCTTTGAGATGCTCCTCCTCTTCTTTGAGAATCTCGGCAGTGAGCTCTTTTTGCGACACAAAGCGCGGGATTTTGTGCAAAGGCTTCTTCAATCGTGCAAGTTCCTCATTTTCTTTTTCGAGCTCGGCAACAAGCGCGACTTTTTCCTTTTCGATAAAATCTGGCGCGAAGCCTTTATAGCTAATGGTTTGGGGTTTCATCGCCGCGGCGTGCATTGCAAGGCTTTTGGCAAGTGCAATGGCTTTGTCGCGATTTTCTTCTTTGCCAAAACGTAAGACAATCAACACGCCCACGCGCTTGTTGGTATGTACATAGCCATTAACAACTACTTGCGCATTTGCCTTGAGTGTTTGGAATCGGCGCAAAACGATGTTCTCACCAATCTTTGCGATGTTTTGCTGAAAAAACTCGGCAAATTTTGTATTGTCAATCGAGATGGTCTCGAGGTCTTGCATGGTGTCGATTTCTTTGTCAAAAATGACATCAGTTGTCTTTGAAACAAGGGCGATGAACGAATCGTTCTTTGCAACAAAGTCGGTCTCGGAGTTGATTTCGAGCAAGGATGCTTTGCTAAAATCGGGCGCGATTTTCATGCTAATCACGCCTTCGCTCGCGATTCTGTCTGCTTTCTTAGACGCCTTAGAAAGTCCTTTTTCACGGAGAAAATCCACTGCTTTGTCGATGTCGCCGCCTGTTTCCACAAGCGCTTTTTTGCAATCCATCATGGGCGCGTCTGTCATTTCGCGCAATTGTTTGACAAGCTGTGCGCTAATTGTTACATCTGCCATATTGCCTCCTAATGATTCATACTATCGACAAGAGCGCCCATATCGGCTTCGTCAGATTCTGTGGTTTCAAGGTTGATGTTGCTAGGCACAGCGCTTTCTTCGCCATTGCTAAGCGCCCTGCCTTCGAGCACGGCGTCAGTAATTTCGCGACAGAAGAGCTGAATCGAGCGAATCGCATCGTCATTGCCCGGAATGGGATAGTCGACACAATCAGGGTCGCAATTGGTGTCAAGCGGCGCGATGACAGGGATTCCAAGTCGACGTGCTTCGGCAACAGCGATACGTTCTTTGACAGTATCGACGACAAAAATCATGTCAGGAGATTTTTTGAGATGGCGCACACCACCGAGATATTTCTCGAGCTTTTCTTTTTTGCGCAGCAACATCAATTTTTCTTTTTTGGTGAGCAGGTCAATCTGCCCATTTGCTTCGATTTCTTCGATATTTTCGAGTTTGCGAATTGATTTACGAATCGTGGCATAGTTGGTGAGCATGCCGCCAAGCCAGCGATAGTTCACATACGGCGCGCCAATCATTTCGGCATATTGCTTGATGGTTTCGCTTGCTTGCTTTTTTGTGCCCACAAACATAATCGTTTTGCCCTCTGCTGCCGCATCGCGTACGATTCCGTATATGAGTCGGAAATGGCGCAAAGTCTTTTGCAAGTCGATGATGTGGATATTCTTGCGCACACCAAAAATATAACGTTTCATTTTGGGATTCCAACGTCGCGTCTGATGCCCAAAATGCACACCGCATTCAAGTAGGTCTTTCATTGTTACCATAATGTCTCCTAAGATTTGCCTCCATACCCATACCGCAAGTTTTGCAGCATCTAGTCGTGGGTATGTGCGAGATTTGGAAAGGGCATTATAGCATATTTTGACATTGAGATGTTGCTATTTGTCATGTTGATCGTGCCAACAACGAGGCTTTGTCATGTTGAGCGAAGCGAAACATCTCTTTACCATTGCTCATCGTGTGAATGTCCCAGCCACAGCGCGCAACGTCTATGTTTGAGCCGCAAGGCATAACATAGACGAAGTGCTGTGGAGTGCGACATATACAAGCGTAGCGCACATTGAAGAAGCGTGCTAGGGATTGGTGGTTAAGGGGGATAAGGGGAACGCTTCGCAAGTAGTTCCCCTTATCCCCCTTGAAGAAAAAACAAAGAATCCTAGATAAAGATGAAAACGAGATAGAATCAAAAATAGCATGGAATCCATAGAGATGTTTTGGCTTCGCCTCAACATGACAAGATTCCAACGTTAAAGATTCCAATGTCATTGCGAACGAGCGGCGCGAGCGTGGCAATCAACGAGCAAAGAATCCCAAGCAAGCGTTCAAAGACGGTTGATTGCTTCGCCTCGCAATGACAGAGTGGAATCGAAGGTGCGATTTCAATCGCACTCATTAATGTGCGACTAAAGTCGCACCTCCAAAGATTCTATGTGTTAGATATGGTAATTCGGCGCCTCGTGTGTAATCATCACATCATGTACATGCGATTCTTTGAGTCCTGCTTGCGTAATCTCAACAAAGTTTGCGCGCTCCCAAAGTGTGGAAACGTCTTTTGCGCCCAAATATCCCATAGACGAGCGCACGCCACCAAGAATCTGATGCAGCACATCGGCAGCTTTGCCGCGAAACGGCACGCGCCCTTCGATTCCTTCGGGGACGAGTTTGTCGCTCGCGAGCCCGTCTTGAAAATAGCGGTCGCTGCTGCCCTTGCTCATCGCCCCAATGCTGCCCATGCCGCGATAGCTCTTGTATTGTCGCCCCTGATACATCACAATCTCGCCGGGCGCTTCTTCAGTGCCGGCGAGCATTCCGCCAAGCATGACGCTGCTAGCACCCGCCGCAAGAGCCTTTGCGACATCGCCAGAATATTTGATTCCGCCATCAGCAATCACGGGGATATGGTGTTGGTGTGCAATGCCTGCGACTTCGGCAATCGCGCTAATCTGTGGGACGCCCACGCCCGCAACGATTCGCGTTGTGCAGATGCTCCCAGGTCCAATCCCAACCTTGAGCGCGTCAGCACCTGCCGCAATCAAATCGCACGCGGCAGATTGCGTGGCGATGTTGCCCACAATCACGTCAACTTTTAGATTCGCCTTGATGTGTTGCAATGTCTCGATGACGCCCTTAGAATGCCCATGCGCGCTATCGAGCACCAACACATCAACGCCAGATTCAACAAGCATAGCCGCGCGCTCAAACTGCCGCACGCCAATCGCCGCGCCCACGCGCAAACGTCCAAACGAATCCTTGTTTGCATGCGGATAGTCGCGTTTTTTTTGAATGTCTTTAATCGTGATGAGCCCCTTGAGCTTGCCGTTTGTGTCAACAAGCGGCAGTTTCTCGATTCTGTGCGCATGCATGATGTCGCGCGCGGTGTCGAGGTCTGTGCCCACCTCGCTTGTAACAAGATTCTTGCTCGTCATCACCGAGCCTACGTTTTTGCTAAAATCGCTCTCGAAGCGAATGTCGCGATTTGTGAGAATCCCGATGAGTGTTTTGTCGCTATCGACAACAGGCACACCCGAGATTTTGTAATTGTCCATAATCGCCTTTGCCTCGGCAAGCGAATTGTGCGCCTCAATATGCACGGGGTCGATGATGATGCCACTCTCGCTTTTCTTGACTTTGACAATCTGTTCACATTGCGATTCTGTGGGCATATTCTTGTGGATAATGCCGATTCCGCCTTGCCTTGCAACGGCAATCGCCATGCGGTATTCGGTTACGGTATCCATTGCTGCGGAGAGAATGGGGGCATTCAGGGTGATAGAACGCGTGAGCTGGCTTGTTAATAGCACTTCTGAAGGTAGAACATCAGAGTATTGGGGAACGAGCAAGACATCTTCAAAGGTTAAGGCACGTGTTTGGAATTTCATTGTTGCTCCTTTGCCCACGATATATGGAATTGTATGCAAAGTTTTCTAATAGTATACCAACCGTATGACAAATGGAGGTGCGGTTTTAACCGCACATATAGAATCATGAATCAGCGCAACCAAAGTCGCACCTCCGAGATGTTTTGCTATGCCCAACATGACAAGATTCCACGTGTCATTGCGAACG
Organism: uncultured Helicobacter sp.; assembly: GCA_947177485.1. Classification (GTDB taxonomy): domain Bacteria; phylum Campylobacterota; class Campylobacteria; order Campylobacterales; family Helicobacteraceae; genus NHYN01. The sequence continues at coordinate 227 of CAMWUR010000015.1, read as the reverse complement.
TTCGTAGAACGCGTGGCAATCAACATACAAGAATCCCTTTTTGTCATTCTGAACTCGTGTGCGCGAGTGCAGAATCTCGGGGTGAGAATCATGAGATGTTGCGCTTTGCTCACAATGACGTTAGAATATTGGAGGTGCGATTTCAATCGCACACAATCCAATCATGAGTGCGACCAAAGTCGCACCTCCGATGAATGTCATTGCGAGTAGAATTGGCGGGAGGTGCG
>CAMWUR010000014.1 GCA_947177485.1 uncultured Helicobacter sp. | reverse complement strand
GCGCAGAATCCGCCGCAAAACCCGCAACCTCAACAGCAGGCTATGCCGCAGAATCCGCCTGCGCGGCAGAGTGTGCAGAGTTATGGTGGGGCACAATCGCAGCGGAATGGGGGCATGTTTGTGGGGTTTGGTGTTTTGGGTGGTTACAATGCAACGACATTCTACAAGACAGACTTTGAGCCCACAGACGTGGGACTCTATTTGCGCATTGGGAAACAACACACGATAGCGCGAACGTATTTCTCGTATACTTATGTTGATCATTTTGGTGATGATGATGATTGGGTAAAAGTGGGAAACAAAAAATACAAAGCCAAAAGCCACATCTTCGCGCTCAATGCTGAACTCATGCCAAAGCTGCCTTCGTCCCCGCTCTATGGAATCTTGGGCTTTGATATTGGTTGGGAAAGGTTGAATTTAGAATATCGAGATACACAAAGCGTTAGCTTAGGTGAGCTGTTAGACGGGCTGTTAGGCAACACTGAACCTCGATTTGTGAGCGCTTCAGCATCTATTAATGGGCTCAATCTTGGAATCAAGGCAGGGATTGCTGTGGAAATTACGCAAAATTTTCAGCTCGAGCTCACGGGGCGAATCTCGAGATCGTTTTTGCAAAAAATCGAGCTTAGGGACGGCAATGCGGTATGGAATGGCAAACCTGACCAAACGAACCTTACAGGAATGCTTGGACTCAACTTTGTGTTTTAGTCTACGTTTTGGTGGTCGATGCGTGCGACAAAATCGCACCTCCAATGTTCCTCCACGGTGGATTGCTTCGGCTTCGCCTCGCAATGACAGAAAGCTGGATTCTTAATCAGATTCCATACGTCATTCTACACAATCTTACTCACAGCAGAGGCGAGCAAATCACGTGTCAAACCGCCAAAGTTGATTTTGAGCTTGAGCGATTCGCCCCTACCCCACACCGATTCGACCTTGCCCGCACCAAAGACATTGTGACGCACCAAATCACCCTTTTGGTATGCATCGCTCTCTTGCGGAATGCTCGCATCGCAAATCAAATCGGCTTCGACAAGAAAGCGCGAAGGGCGGAGATTGGATTCTTTACCATGGAAATAGCGCCTATCGACATAGCTAAGCGTGAGCGTCTTTTTGGCGCGCGTGCAAGCGACATAGCCGAGTCTGCGCTCCTCTTCGAGCTGGCTGCCCGTTTTGAGCAGCGGGAAAAAGCCCTCTTCGAGCCCAACAACAAAGACATGCTCAAATTCCAAACCCTTGCTATTATGAATGCTCATACACAGCACGCATTCACTATCGATGTCATCGACATTAGAATAGAGTGAAAATTCATTGAGGATTTCTTCGAGCAGAATCTCGGGATTTTCAGCAATTCTGCTGCGAATCACGCCAAAGAGTTCATCGATATTTGCCACGCGCTCCATGCCATCTTCGAGCTGTGCATAATAGGCACGAAGCGGGATATAGTTCTCAAATTGGTCAAGAAAATCGGCGATAGAATCTGTGAGAATCGTATGTAATGTTTCGAGTGTTGCAAAAAACTCGCGTACAATCTTTGCACGCTTTTGTCCAAGCGTTGCGCTCATCTCCTCATGATGACTAAACTCATAGAATGTTTCGATATTGAATTCTTGCATACGCGCAAACGCCTTGCGCAAGCTAGCACGTCCAATGCCGCGCTTGGGGCGGTCGATGATAGCATTAAGCGAGAAGCTATCCTTGAAATTGATGAGAAAGCGAAAGTAGGCAAGATAGTCTTTAATCTCGCGCCGTTCATAGAATCGGATTGTGCCGATGAGCCGAAACGGAATGCGCGCACGCGTGAGCCCTTCTTCGATAGAACGACTAAAGGCATTGAGACGAAAAAGTATCGCGATTTCATTGGGTTGTGTACCGTTTGCAATGAGCTTGGTTATTCTGTGCGCGATGTCGTCAATCTCGCTATAATCAGCAATATTCTCGAGCACGGTCACGTCTTTGCCCTCGCCCATTTGGCTCACCAATGTTTTGCCCAACCGATTGGTGTTGTGTGCAATCAGCTTGTTTGCAACATCAAGAATTTGCACGGTTGAGCGATAATTTTCTTCAAGCCGCACAATCTGTGCGCCAAAGCGCTCTTGAAAATGCAAGATATAGTCGACATTCGCGCCACGCCAACCATAGATGGCTTGGTCATCATCGCCCACAACACAAATATTTTTATGCGCCACAAGCAGGCAATCGAGCAATTTATTTTGCAATTCATTTGTATCTTGATACTCATCAACCATAATGTAACGATATTGCAAGCTGACGTCATTCGCCACATCGGGATTATCCGAAAGAATCTGGAACGGCAGCAGCAATAAATCATCAAAATCAACGAGATTGTTTGCCTGCAAATAACTTTGGTAAGCCTCATAGACACAAAGTGTCTCTGCGATATGCGAGCCTTCTTCGATGTCTTGCTCACGCAAGGCTGCTGGCAAGAGACTTGCGTTCTTGAAACGTGAGATTTCATTCGCAATCTGGTCATCTGATGCGCTGACTTTGAGGCTTGCGATGAGGTCACGCAAAATCTTTTTTCTATCGCTGCTATCAATCACGATAAAATTATTCAAGCGCCCCAAAAGCCGCATATAAAATCGCAAAAACAAGAGTCCAAAACGATGAAAAGTGCAAAGTAGCGGTGTTTCGACAGAATGTGGAATCATCGCTAAAGCGCGATGGCGCATCTCGCTTGCAGCACGGTTTGTAAAAGTGAGCGTGAGCGTCTGGCTTGGAGGGATTCCGATTTCTTGCACCAAATAGACAAGTCGCGTTGTGATTGTACGCGTTTTGCCGCTGCCCGCTCCCGCAAGAATGAGCAGCGCACCATCAATCACACTCGCTGCTTGGCGCTGCTTGGCGTTCAAACTATCGAGAATACTCATCATGCCTCCTTAGGGTGATGGTGCAAAATCAGGTGTGGCGGGTTGAGCTGGTGCAGCTGTTGTGGGCTGCCCTGTTGGCATATTTGTTGGTGGATTAGATGATTCTGTTTGCGCAGGTGCAGCAATATTCACGCGTTGCGGATTGCGTGCAGGTGTTACCGCGACGTCTGGTTTGGGCAACGAATCCCACGACAAATCGAGTGGTAGAGTCGCAAGTCGCGTGTCAATCTCGAAATCAAAATATTCGGGGCGAAACTGTACATGTGCCATTGCGCCATACTGAATGAGCGCTGCTCGTAGATTCTTTGCCTCTTGGTGCAAGATTCCAAGTCCATAGCGGCTTTCATAGTTTGTGGGCGCTTCGGATTTTGCGAGCGCAAGCAGCGCCGCGGCATTTTCATGATGTCCCGCACCCACAGCAGCAACGGCAGCGAGGAACATTGTTTGCGAATCCGTCTGCCCCGCTTCGTCAATCAGGGCATTATAAATCACATACGCCTTTTCAAACTCACGCAGATAGATACTCGTGAGCGCGAGGGCTTGCATGATTCCAACGCTCGATTCTTCAGAACTCAACACCTTTTGGTCAAGCAGCGCCTCGACACGGCGCAGTGCGCCGATGTTGTAGCCCACGCGGACATAGAGCTCACGCGCGAGTGATGGACCATAGAATAGCGCATCGAGCGAGACATTGGAATCTTTGTAAAAAACATTCACACCGCTGGCGATTTCGCGTGGGTCTGTGCCATAATTGTCTGCCATAAGCCACAACAAAGACGAGACCAAATCCGCATCTGTACCGCGCATGAGATATTCTGCTGCTTGGCGCATGCGCGGCTTGTTCTCGTTCTGCACTGCAACAACATAATCAAGCGCATAGTCAATATTGCGCAAATCACGTGCACCCTCTATCCATTCGAGCGGCGGCTGCAAGACGCTATTGGCAAAGCCAAGCAGCGAACGATAGAAATCGCGCTCTTGAGGCGTGAGATTTGCTGCCTCAAAGTCTGTCGCAAAGCTTTCGTTGATTCGCTCGCGGTTGCGATACGTCAAATCGGCACAAATCATTGCAAAAATTGCCGAGAGTAAGTCGGTTCTGTCGAGATTGTAGCCACGCAAAAAATGCCGATAGGCATTGTCAAAATCGCCCTTTTGGGCAAACGAAAGTCCGAGATTGTATTGCAAAATCGCATGCTGGGGATATTGCTCGGCAGACTTTATCAAAAGCGCGTTGGCTTCGTAGATATTGTTGCGCAGAATCGCGCGCAAAGCCATCGCGATGTTGAGATTCACATTGGACATTGTCGAGCCCTTTGCAAGCGCACCTTTGGCTTCTTCAAAGTTATTGAGCTCGACATTGATTCCGCCATCGCGGATAAAACCAAGTGCTTGTTGCGCGTCAAACACACGATAAGGAGCATAGAAAAACAGAATCTTATATCCATTCAATCGCTTTTCGGAGAAATCGCGCCAAAAATCGCGCTGGGATTCATGGACATCAAACAACGATTCTTTGAGCCGCACGCGAATAGGGAAAATGGACGCATTTGCCTCATCATCATCACCCTTGAGTGCATTGAGTACCGTGGCGGCAATCGCCATGCTACCATCTTTGAGTGCAGTCAGCTGGTATGCCATTTTAGGCGCAATACTTTTGTCGTCGACTTGTTCGATATAGCTCAAAAGATAGCGGCGTGCGCTTTCATAGTCGCCCACACGCGCATAGAGCATGCCCAAATCGAAATAATCCGTAATCTCTGCCGTGCGCGCAAAGGCTTCTAGTGCGGATTGTGAATCGCCATAGTAAAGAAAGAGTTTTGCCATTAAATCATTACGTTCTTTTTTATAAAATGGGCTCTCGTCATGGGTGAGCGGCGAGAGGGCTTCGTAATAATTGCCTTTATAATACTGCACGAGTGCGTAGATGTAGGGATAGAGTGGCAACCCGCCCGATTCGACAAGATAGGATTCAGCGAGGTTGACATAATAATCATACAGCTTCTGGTCACGCAAAATAAACGCAACCATCGCGGCATTTACGGCGCTCATCGCCCTGTCTTCGCCCGCATCAATCGCCCTTTGGAACGATTCAAGTGCGGCATAATAATTCTGCTCACGCAACTGCGCAACACCTAGATTAAAGTTGCTAAGGGTTTCGGAATAGCGCGAAATATTCGAGAATAAGTCGAGCGCCTCATCTTTTTGCCCTTGTTCATAAAGAAGATTTGCCTTTGTAATCATGAGTTCAACGGTTGAAAGGTCGAGTGGTTGCGGCTTTGAAGGCGCAAGAGTGGGTTTTGGAGGCAGAATCGGTAAGACGAGTTCATCGTCAAAAAACTTGCTCACAACGGTGCCCACAATAAGCAATACGAGCAAAAGCGCAAGGATTCCACCACCAGCGTAGATTCCCCAACGTGCCTCTTTTGGGAGCTTGTCAAACTTTTTGGTGGCATCTTTGAGTGTCGTTTTGAGATTGACGATTGCGAGGAAAAACCGCCGCATTTTGTCCATAATCGTGTATTTTTTGAGCGATTGGTCCATCGCTTCTTTGGTTGTGTTGTCGATGAGTTCCTTGACGTCTTCTCGCTCCGCAGTGCCCTCGTCTTTGCTGGGTTCGTCATCGCCTAGCTGTATGGTTTTATCGTCTGCCATTTTGTATTCCTTACAGGTAGGATTCTAGGATTTGTGGAATCTGAATCGAGCCATCATGCTGTTGGTAATTTTCCATAATCGCAACGAGCGTCCTGCCCACAGCAAGCGAGCTGCCATTGAGTGTATGCACAAGGCGATTCTTGCCTTTGTCTTTATAGCGAATCTTAGCGCGGCGCGCTTGAAAATCTTGTGTATTGGAAATCGAACTAATTTCGCGGTATTTGTTCTGCCCGGGTAGCCAAACTTCGATGTCGACCGTGTTGCTTGCGCTAAAGCCCAAATCGCCCCCACAAAGCTGCACGAGACGATGTGCAAGCCCGAGCTTACTCAAAAGAGAGCTCGCGGTTTCTATCATTTTTTGCTGCATCGCCGCACTCTCTTCGGGTTTCGTAATCGCAACAAGCTCGACTTTATCAAATTGATGTTGGCGAATCATGCCACGCGTATCACGCCCTGCACTGCCCGCCTCTTTGCGAAAGCATGGCGTTTGTGTGGTGAGCATAATAGGCAGCGAATCTGCAGGAATGATTGTATCATTATAGAGGTTTGTAAGCGTGATTTCCGATGTCGAGATGAGATAGAGTTCGTTTTTCCAATCTTCTTCGTCAAGCGGCGATGTGATACGGAACATATCGTTTTCAAACTTGGGTAGCTGCCCTGTGCCAAAAAGCATTTGCGCATTGACAATCGCGGGCGTTACGACAAGCTCGAATCCTGCTTGCTGATTGTGGTCGAGCATGAAACGAATGAGCGCGAAATGTAGCCGCGCAGCCATTCCGCGCAATACAGAAAAGCGACTCTTAGCAAGCTTGACACCTGCCTCAAAATCTATCCAACCATTTTGCTCGGCAAGCTCCCAATGTTCTTTGGGCGCAAAGGCGAAGTTTGGACGTTCCAAGACTTCTTTGATGACGATATTGTCATTTTCATCAACCCCTTCTGGTGTTGCCATATCGGGCAAATTTGGCACAAGCGAAAGGAGCTCAAACAGATTTGCCTCAATTTCGTCTACATTGAGCTGCACGAGAATGCGGTTTTGTTTGTTGTGCTCAAGCTCTTGTTGCAGTTGTGTTGTGTCTTTGCCCTCTTGTTTGTATTGCGCAAACAGCTTAGAATGCTTGTTTTGAAACGCTTGCAATTCCTCAAGCTCGAGTTTGGCTTTTTTGTAGGCAAGCACGGCGCTTTGCAAATCTTCCAAAATTTCTATCGAAACCTGCTTGATTCGCAATCGCTCGGCAACAAGCGCAAAATCTTGCAATAACAGCTTGCTATCAATCATCTATTCATGCCTTTAGATTTTGCATAGATTTTAGCATGCGTTCTCTGAAAAACCCATGAAGCAAAACGCGCTAGGGCATATCATAAGGTACGCTTGCATCAGGGAAATAGGGGTCATGCAAATACCATAATGGCGTCATCGCACCTGTTGGGCGGCTGTTGTATTGGCTGCCATCTTGACAAAAGACATTGCCCCATAAAAACATGCACGTTGCTCCAACGCCCACAGCCGAGCCAATCAGAAATGCCTCGGCTCTCGGGGCACAACCATTCAAGCCCACAGCCAACGCAATCGAAGCGATTATCAATGGAAACTTTTTCATCATCTACTCCTTTTTGTAGCTGATAAAGCATTTCGCGTTCCATTTTGGGATTGCAAACGGCTTTAGTCTTTTGCTGTCGTGTTTAGAGTCTTTGGAGGCTGGTTTCAGCCGCACTCATGATGATTTGATGTGTGCGGTTGAAGCTGCACCTCCATTTATCATTCCCCTTCCCTATGCTTTGGGATTGGGGGGTGGGTGTTGTCATGTTGAGCATAGCGAAATATCTCAACAATTCTTGTAATCCGAGTTTCTTCATGCTTTGCATTCAGAATGACAATACTAAACTCCGCTAGATTCCCATACTCTCGCTCGCGCTTTTTTCTTGAACGCATTCAACCGCAGCGCTGCCTAGGATTGTCGCAATCTCTGCCTTCGCGCAAATCAGGGTGTGCAACTTGAGCCCGCTTAGATGTTGCATATCGTCATAGGTGGGAGTTTGAACAATAATATGACAATCGGGAAATGTGCTCAAAAGCTCGCTGCAAATCATGCGTGTCTTGTCAGAATCATCGAGCGTGAGCACCACAGCGGCGCATTCATCGATGCGCAAAATTTCATAGACACTCTTTTGTCGCATACTGCCAAAAACGATGTTATCATTATTGCGATAACCCTCATTCACACGTTCAATATCTGAATCGATAGCAATATAACCTATGTTGTGCTCTTTGAGATAGCGCACAACCTCCTTGCCATACACGCCATAGCCGCACACAACAACATGGTCTTGCAACACAGAATAACTGCCCTCGTTTTCGAGAAAATCGCCCTTTTTGCCAAAAAGCCCCAATGTTTTATCAGTGATTGTGCCCATTTTTTTCAGGATAAACGGCGTGCAAATCATTGAGAAAATCACGCATAGCACAAGGAATTGATGCGTATCAGAATCAATGAGCCCTAGCGAACCACTCGAAAGAGAAAAAATCACAAACGAAAACTCGCCGACTTGGCACAGCGACAGCGCCGTTTTAAAAGATGTGCGCGTGCTGCGGTAAAAGCGGATAATGGCGAACAGAACGATTGCCTTGAGGAGCATGATTCCAACAAGAAAGACGAGAATCCAATGAATATTTGCGAAAAGGAACGCGATATTAACCTGCATTCCCACTGTAACAAAGAAGATTCCAAGCAACAAATCGCGAAAGTGCATCAAATCCAAGTCGGCTTGATGCTTGTAGCGCGTTCCTGCGATAATCATTCCCGCAATGAATGCGCCCAACGAATACGAGAATCCAAAGAGGTGGGCAAGCAGCGAGCTCGCAAAAATGATGAATAGAATCGCGCCCACGAAAATTTCGTCCATGCGCGTGTGTGCGGCGTGCTTGAGCAGCATCACAATCACCCATTTAATGGGATAAAACAAGAGCAAAACAAGCACCAACGCATTGAGTGTGGTGTGGATAATGAGAAATTCCAAATGCGCGTTGCTGCTGCCGAGGATTGAGATGAGGAGCAGCATGGGAATCACAGCAATGTCTTGCATAATCAGAATCCCAACGGCATTGCGCCCGTGCGGCGTGTTGATTTCCTTGCTTTCATTGAAACTCTTGAGCACAATGGCAGTCGACGAAAGCGAAAGCGCCATTGCAATAATCAGCGAGGTGCTCGTATGCAAATGGAATACAAACAAAGCAACCAAGAAGACGACTAGAGTGGTACTGATGACTTGTAGTCCACCAAAAACAATGACTTCTTGACGCATGCTGCGCAATGTTGGGAACGAAAATTCCAGCCCGATTGTGAACATGAGAAAGACAATTCCAAATTCGGCGATGTGGTCGAGCAAGCTTTGGTCGATAAAGTCTGTCAAATGCAGATAGGACGCAATAAAAACTCCTGCTGTGATATAGCCTATCACAACAGGAATGCCCCAGCGGTTGAATAGAATATTGATGACAAGAGCGACACCCAGCCCAAACACACAAATAGCAAAGAGTTCCATATGTCTATACGCCCATAAGGTGAAATCTCGTTTTAGCGCCCCAGATTCTTTTCAAGCTCCACAACCATTTGCCATGTGCTCAAAACAGTGTCCGGATTGAGCGAGAGCGAGGTGATTCCTTGCTCAACAAGAAATTTTGCCACTTCAGGATAATCGCTTGGTCCTTGTCCGCAGATTCCGCAATATTTGCCGCGCCGTTTTGCCGCCTCGATGGCTTGCGCAAACATCTTGAGCACAGCAGGATTGCGTTCGTCAAAGACATGACTCACAAGCTCGCCGTCCCTATCCACACCAAGCGTGAGCTGTGTGAGGTCATTTGAGCCAATCGAGAATCCATCGAAGATATTCAAAAATTCATCGGCAAGCAACACATTTACGGGCAATTCACACATCACATAAATCTCAAGCCCATCTTCGCCGGGGACAAGCCCATTGCGCCGCATAATCTCAAGTACCTTTTTGCCCTCTTCTGGTGTGCGCAAAAACGGAATCATCACGCGCATATTTGTCAGCCCCATTTCGCTACGCACATTCGCGAGTGCTTGACATTCCCACTCAAATGCGCCACGATAAGCTTCAGAATAATAGCGCGATGCACCGCGATAGCCCAACATCGGATTTTCCTCGTGAGGCTCATACGCAGCACCGCCTATCATGCGGCGGTATTCATTGGTTTTAAAATCGCTCGTGCGGACGATGACTGGATTGGGATAGAATGCTGAAGCAATCATTCCCACACCTTCAGAGATTTTGTTGATAAAGAAATCTTTGGGAGACGCATAGCCCTGCATAATCTCACAAATCTTATGATAATCCTGCACATCTGTTTTGCCCGACTGAATATCCAAAAGAGCGAGTGGGTGAGCTTTGATATAATTGTTGATGATAAATTCCATGCGTGCAAGCCCGACACCATGATTTGGCAACATCGAGAATCCAAACGCCTTTTCAGGGTTGCCCACGTTCATATAAATCTTTGTTTTGGGTTGCTCGAAGTTCGAGAGGTCGATACTTTCGACACGGTATTCATAGATTCCCTCATAGATTCGTCCTTCTTCGCCTTCAGCACATGACACAGTGATGTCCATGCCCGTTTCAAGCCTTTGCGTTGCGCCTGCTACACCGACAATAGTGGGCACACCAATCTCGCGCGCGACAATCGCTGCATGGCATGTGCGCCCACCGCGATTGGTGATGACTGCCGCAGCCTTTTTCATCGCGGGCTCCCAATCGGGGTCGGTGTTGTCGGTTACGAGAATCTCGCCCGGTTTAATCTCGGACATGTTCATGATATTATCAATCACACGTACCTTGCCATGCCCAATCTTTCCGCCCACAGCCTTGCCCGTGAGCAGCAGCTCACGTTCCTCATTTTCGTTGACAAAATAGAATTTCTCAATCGTTTTGCCGCCGCCCTTTTTCATCTTTTGGCTCTGCACCGTTTCAGGGCGCGCTTGAACAATAAAAAGCTCGTTTGTAACGCCATCTTTTGCCCATTCCATGTCCATTGGGCGGTATTCGCCCGCCTCTTTGGTGTAATGCCGCTCAATGAGAATCGCATAACGTGCGAGCGTGAGCACTTCTTCATCGGTGAGCGAAAATGTTTGCAATTCTTCTTCGGTTGTGGGGATATTGTGCGTTGGGTGCGAGCTGCCTGCGGGCGCATAGACCATTTTTTGGTGCTTATTGCCTAGCTGGCGCTTGAGAATCGGGCGCTTGCCTTGCTCGAGAGTGGGCTTGAAGACATAAAATTCATCGGGATTCACCGTTCCACCTACGACATTCTCGCCAAGCCCCCAACTGCTTGTGATGAATACGGCATCTTTAAAGCCTGTTTCGGTGTCGATGGAGAACATCACGCCCGCACTACCCCTATCGGCGCGTACCATTTTTTGCACGCCCACAGAAAGCGCGACCTTGAAATGGTCGAATCCCTTGGAGGCGCGGTAGCTCACCGCCCTATCGGTGAAGAGTGAGGCGAGACATGATTTGACATAGTGGATGAGTTCCTGATGCCCCTGAACGCTTAGGTAGGTATCCTGTTGCCCCGCGAAGGACGCATCGGGCAAGTCCTCTGCTGTCGCGCTGCTGCGCACGGCGACATCGGCTTGTTCCATACCATATTCTTTGCTCAATATCGCATAAGCTTCGATGATTTCAGCACGCAAATCTGCAGGCAAAGGCGTTTGGAATATCAAATCGCGAATCTTTTTGCAGCGCACTTTGAGTACATCGATTTCGGTTGGGTCGACGCCGTCAAGCAAATCATAGATTTTTTGGCGAATGCCGCCCACCTCAAGCAATTTCCAATAGGCATCGCTCGTGATTGCAAAACCATTTGGGACATGGATTCCCATTGGCACAAGCTCTTGAAACATCTCGCCAATACTAGCGTTTTTGCCCCCAACCAACGGGACATCTTTGTTGTTCAGCTCTTTAAAGAATTTGATGTACTGCATTGCTCACCTTTTTCAAAGACAAATTTGGAAACTTTGGTGGTTCGATTCTACAACGCAAATGTTGATAGACTGCTTAGATAGAATTGCAACAGTTTAAAGCCTTTTGCCCTCGCTTGGAAAAGTCAATTTTCAAGCTCCCTAAAGTAATGCAATAACGGCATTTGCGATTCCAAGACAAAAATCTTGCGCTCCACGTTTGCGATTCCCAAATATTGGAATACTATTTGCTTGATTGTGTGATAGAGATTTCACACAAAGGAAAAAACGATGCGAATCAGTTTCAGCGGACGCTACAATGGGCTTAGTTATTACCAACAAAGCATTATGTCCAACCTCAACAACTCTCTCAATAAAATGTCAACAGGCTCGGACATCAAATTTGGCTATCAAGACAGCACGGCTTTCAACAAAGCCTTGATAATGGACAATGCTATCACGCGGCTTAAGCAAACAAAAGAACTTGCTTCAAATGCGAACTTCTTCACAAAACACACCGACACAGCGCTCAAAAATATGACAGAGCTGCTCGAAAAAATCAACTACAAAATGGTACAAGCTACGACAAACTCGCATGACACAACATCGCTACGTGCTATTGCGGCTGATTTGCGTGCTTATCGTAGTAATTTGCTCGCTGTTGCAAACACGGCTGTGGGTGGAGAATATCTCTTTGCGGGCAGCGCGCTCACTCGCCAGCCCTTTGGTGCTGATGGCAGCTATTTTGGCAACAACCAAGAGCTTCGGGCTGTTTTGGGCAATGAATATTCACTCCCATACAACATCACGGGGCTTGAACTCTTTTTTGGCATGAATCGCGACCACAACAAAGAGATTGTAACCAATGTCAAACATTACAATCAAAGCAAACTGAATCCGGGTATTATGGACAAAATCAATCATACAGAGCTTTCGACAGAAGTCTATATCACCGCCGAAGACACATTGCGCGACCTCGTGGGCGATGATGATTGGGACACAACCAACAACGAGCCCGAGACATTCTATATCCAAGGCGTGCGCCCTGATGGTACATCTTTTAAGGCAAAATTCAATCTTGACATCAATTATTCTGACCAAATCGACAAAAAAGATGCCACGAAAGTTCAAGATTTGCTCGATAAAATTGGCGAGGTCTATGGAAATACAAGCACAAATAAAGTCGTTGATGTTACAATCAATGAATATGGCGCGATTAATATCAAAGATTTGACAAATGGACGTAGCAATCTTGATTTTTATATGGTCTCTAGCAACCGACAAACCTACCATGTCGCTGACAATGGTGCGGGAGGTTTGGCATTGTCTGATACCAACAATGTGAATCTAGAATTTCATACCGCCATGGACACTGCAAATGGCACACCAGCTGGAACAAATGTTGGTATTGCTACTGCAAATCTGCAAACAGGCAAATATGAAATCGTCATTAATGGGGTGAATATCCCCGTTACGTATGAAAAAGACAATGTTTTTTCCTACATCAATCCAGCGACAGGAGAAAGAGAAAAACTCTATTCGTTTGTTGGACAAAACGCAACCCCTCCTGTACAAATTGGTGAAGGTGTAACAGACATCAACCAGCTTGCACGTTTTGGTGCACGCGTTACAACCTATGTGCAAAGTAATTTTTTGGGCGAAAAAACAAGTAGCTTCATCAATAGCACACAAGACCCAAATGACCATCGCCGCAACACTCTATCAGGTACATTTCGCACAGAAAGCAATGTACTTGCACAAAGCTCAACAAAACTCATTGATGTGCTAGGGGCAGAAGCACTCGAACAAGTACGCAATGGTGGCAGTATCACGCTCACCCTCTCGGGAACAGAAGCAAACACAAACAGCAACCCACCCTTGCCCGGCGCACCTGTTGCGGGAACAACACTGACGATTAACCAAAACAATATGCACACCATGACGATGCAAGATTTGATGAGCCTCATGGAAAGAACGTATGGTGGAAATGATAGAGTTAGGGTTGAGCTTGTTAATGGCAAAATCACACTTGTTGACCAACATGTAACACAAAAGCTTGAGCCCGAGCTCCCTGCAAACAGAATCGCGCCCTATGATGGCGCGAGCTCGCTCCATGTAACTTTGAACGCAAGCCTCACAACAGCCGCCGGCGTACAAACAGCCTTTAATGTTTTTGCAAACGACTACACCGTCGAATACGACCGCGTGCAATTCACGCAAAATGGCAGCGGACTCACAGGCAATGTTCCACAAGTTGTAAACGGAACGAGTGAATACGCTGTGGATAGCACCAAGCTTTCAGAGGTTGCGGGCAGCTCACTCAAAGACACCAAATATACATTGCATTACAAAGATATTGACGGCACACCACGAACGGCAACGATTAATTTCTATGGTGACAATCCAGCAGATGCAAATGGAGTGCTCTATACCGAACAAGGCGGCGCAAACCCTCACCCAAGCGGGCTTTCGCTTGCTCAATTGCGCAATCGCGTAACAATTACGCTCGACAACACAGCGCCGGGCGCGGCAGCCGGTGCGACAGTTGAGATTCCGCTCTATCGCCCACTAGACAATAATTCTATGCCACCACCAGATGGTGTCACAGTCCAAAATATCACGCCCGATGATATGACCTATCGCCAATTCTCCGATGCGATTGCCGTGATTCTCAATGGCGCGCGGAATCTCGGAGATGATTTGCTTGACGCGGACATCGGCAACGCGGCAACAAACGCCCAGCAGAAAAAAGATGCCTATGAGCGATTGCTTGTGAATTCACAATCCAACCTTAGCGTGGGAATCAACCTTTATGGACAACTCGAAATCAAAGACAATACGCATTCGCCTAGCCTCATGAGCCTCTCACTTAGCGAGACACAACGGCAGGTTACCTACACCAACATTCAGGGGAATCAGCAAACTTATATGGTAATGGGCTCGGCTGATTACAGCAATATCCCGCCCGCGACATTGGGAACAGCTGTGGACATTAATGGAAACGCGCTGCTTGCTCCTGCTAGCACCGTTCCTTACCGAGAAGGAGCGTCTTTGACATTCCAAAGCAACAATGCCTTAGTGCTTGACGACCCACATGTGAATATTTTCCAACAAATCGATGCGGCGATTGAGGCAATCGAGCTTGAGATTTATCGCGCAGGCGATGTGAATGAGGGCACCTATAACAATAGCTTGCGTAGCGTGGGTATGCAAGGCGGCAAGCAATGGCTCGAGCATGTCGAAGAGCAGATTATCAAGGTGCACACCAAGGTAGGTTCGCAAGGCAACGCATTTAGCTATGAAATCGAACGTGCCGAGACGTTGCTTGTGCAAACCAAAGAGTTGCGCTCCGAAGCAATCGATGCGGATATACCCGAGACCTATGCCTATTTCGTGCAGCTCACGATGAACTATCAAGCATTGTTGAGCGCAACAGCAAAAATCAATCAGCTCTCGCTCGTAAATTATGTATAACATAATAAATCCGCCTATAGGCGGATTTATACTTGACTATTGTGTTTTTTTAGCATCTTTGACAGCCTTATAGACATCAACACCCACTCCTGCTGCACCGCCTGTTTTCTCGTTTGCACTCTCAAGCGCTTTTGTACCTATTTCTTTCTTTGCTGCTTTAGTGCGTGTGTTGATTTCGTTTTTGATTTCTTTCTTGATTTCTGCCTTGCTTGGCATTTTGGTCTCTGTGGATTCTGTACCTTTGTCTAGCCCATGCTCACTCTTCAACGCATCGACACGTTCTTGTACGCCTTGTTTTGCTGCTGCTTTTTTTTCTTTGCTAATCTCTTTGAGGCTTTTACCCTCAACTTGATTTTTAATCAACACATCTGTGCCTTGCTCAATCGCAAAATCGCTCAAACTCTTTTGTTCTGCCGCGCTCACATGTGTGCAAAATGCAAGTACCGCTGCCGCAACAACAGTCTTTTTGCAAAATCTTTTCATCTTTGCCTCCTTAAAAATAAACACATTGTACGATTCTTTTGCTGAAAGAATCTTTTGCCTGCACCCATGTTGTAGAATCGTAACATTGACATTTCCTGTTTGCATTGCGAATCTGTTCTGCTAATGCAGATAACTGCATTTAGGGATATAATCATTTCAAGGCAATGGGCATAGCTCACAAATGGACACAGCCCGCGATTGCCGAATTTTATGACAAAGGATATACGATGAGTGCATACACAGATAGCAGCAAAGTATTCAAGCCTCGTTATGAGAACTTCATTGGCGGCAAGTGGGTTGCGCCAACAGATGGGCAATACACGAAAAACACAAGCCCCATCAACGGACAAACACTCTGTGAAGTGCCCGTTTCGAGCGCTGCCGACATTGAAAAGGCACTCGATTCTGCCACAAAGGCAAAGGAGAGCTGGGGCAACACGAGCGTGGCACAACGTGCCTCGATTCTGCTCAAGATTGCCGATAGAATCGATGAGAATCTCGAAAAAATCGCCCATGCCGAAACATGGGACAATGGCAAGCCCATTCGCGAAACACTCAATGCCGACATTCCGCTTGCCGCCGACCATTTCCGCTATTTTGCGGGCTGCATTCGGGCGCAAGAGGGCGCAATCAGCGACCTTGACCACGACACAGTGGCATATCATTTCCACGAACCGCTCGGCGTTGTGGGGCAGATTATCCCTTGGAATTTCCCACTTCTTATGGCAGCATGGAAAATCGCCCCCGCTTTGGCTGCGGGGAACACGATTGTGATGAAGCCCGCTTCGTCCACCCCCGCAAGCATCTTGGTACTACTTGACATCATCGGTGATTTGCTGCCCGAAGGAACGCTAAATGTCGTCAATGGCAGCGGCGGCAAAATCGGTAAGCACCTCGCCACGAGCCCCAAAATCGCCAAAGTCGCTTTCACAGGCTCAACGAGTGTTGGGCGACAGATTATGCAGTTTGCGACAGAGAATATCATTCCATCAACACTCGAGCTCGGCGGCAAATCGCCCAATATTTTCTTCCCCGACATCTTCGACCACGAAGACGCATATCTCGATAAGGCAATCGAGGGTTTAGTACTCTTTGCGTTCAACCAAGGCGAGGTTTGCACATGTCCAAGCCGTGCGCTCGTGCATGCAAGCATTTATGATAGATTTATCGAAAAAGTGCTCAAACGCGTTGAGGCGATAAAGGCAGGCAATCCGCTCGACCCAACGACAATGATTGGTGCGCAAGTCGACGAGAATCAAGTCAGCACGATTCTGAATTACATCAAAATCGGCAAAGAAGAAGGCGCAGAGTGTCTGATTGGCGGCGAGCGCAATCATCTTGGCGGCGAGCTCGAGAAGGGTTGCTATATCAAACCCACGATTTTCAAGGGACACAACAAAATGCGCATCTTTCAAGAAGAAATCTTTGGTCCCGTGCTTGCGCTCACGACCTTCAAAGACGACAAAGAGGCGCTCGAGATTGCGAACGATACTATCTATGGGCTTGGCAGCGGCATTTGGACGCGCGACATCAACCGCGCCTATCGCTTTGGACGCGGAATCAAGGCGGGGCGCGTTTGGACAAACTGCTACCATGCCTACCCCGCACACGCGGCGTTTGGAGGCTACAAACAAAGCGGAATCGGGCGCGAAACACACAAGATGATTCTGGAACATTACCAACAAACAAAAAATATCCTTGTGAGTTATTCCATTAACAAACTCGGATTCTTCTAGGAGTACACCATGGCAAAAACAATGAAAGCAGCAGTTCTCAAAGAATTTGGTCAGCCTTTAGTCATCGAAGAAATCGCCATTCCCGAACCCGGAGATGGTCAAGTTTTAGTCAAAATTGAAGCATGCGGCGTTTGCCATACTGATTTACATGCGGTCGAGGGTGATTGGCCTGTCAAACCCAATCTCAAAGCCCTACCCGGAGGCGGCTTTATCCCCGGACATGAGGGCGTGGGGTATGTCGTCAAGGTCGGCAAAGGCGTTACGCACATCAAAGAAGGCGATGCGGTCGGAATCCCATGGCTTTATAGCGCATGCGGACATTGCGAACATTGTATGGCGGGTTGGGAAACGCTTTGCGAAAGCCAACAAAATGGCGGGTATTCTGTCAATGGCGGCTTTGCTGAATATGCCGTGGCAGACGCGACATATTGCGGGATTTTGAAAAAAGATAGTAACTTCCTCAATATTGCCCCGATTCTATGTGCAGGCGTTACAGTCTATAAGGGGCTCAAGGTTACCGACACACGTCCAGGTCAGTGGGTCGCCATTTCGGGAATCGGAGGGCTCGGGCACTTGGCGGTGCAATACGCTAAGGCAATGGGGCTCAATGTCGCGGCAATCGATGTTGCAGACGAGAAGCTCGAGCTTGCCAAGAAATATGGCGCAACAGTTGTTGCCAACGCCAAGACGCTCGGCGAGCAAGGCACAATTGACAAGATTCGCGAAGAAACAGGCGGTGGCGCGCATGGCGTGCTCGTTACCGCTGTGCATCCCATTGCATTCAAGCAGGCTGTGGGCGTTGTGCGCCGCGGCGGCACCGTTTCGCTCAATGGCTTGCCACCTGGCGAGTTTCCTGTCAATATCTTCGGCATGATTTTGAATGGAATCACGATTCGTGGCTCGATTGTGGGGACACGACTCGATTTGCAAGAGGCGATTCGCTTTGCCGAAGAAGAAAAAGTACATGCGCATGTCGCCCCCGCAAAACTCGAAGACATCAACGATGTGTTCGCGAGAATGAAAAAAGGCGCAATCGATGGGCGCTTGGTGCTAGACTTTAGAAAATAGGTCTGGAAACCTACCGCAGCTGAAGGCAATCAGCTCCTCTGCCGTGCAAACATTTGGCGGCAGAGCGGCAAGCGCATGCTCGAAGATTCGCAGTGCCGTGAGCGCATCAGCATACGCGCGGTGCAGCACGGGTGCGCCGATTCCAAGCTGTGCATTCAGCGCGCCAAGATTATAATGCGTCGCCGGAATCGTCTTGCGCGCAAGCCTGATTGTGCAAAGCTTGCGGTTGCACAGCCAGCCGAGATTGCAGCGCATCAGCATGGCGTTCAAAAAGCCATAATCAAACTCGACATTATGCGCCACGAACAGCGCCGTGCCCAAAAAATGGCGAAATTGCTCCATCACCACAGCGAGCGTGGGCGCGTTTATGACATCATCAAGCGCAATCCCCGTGAGCTCGGTAATATCCTCGGGAATCTGCGAACAAAACACGAACGATTCGAATCTATCGATGATTGTGCCATTCTCATAAAGCACAGCGCCAATCTCCATCACCTGACTCCTGCTTGGGTCGCTGCCGTTGGTCTCAATATCGACAAAGCAGAATCGTTGCTCCGCAATCGGCGTTGTGCGCGTTGTGAGCGCGACCAAATCGCCCTCGCACATAAGCGGCGCGCCCATGATGTGCAGCAGCCGCAACTCCTCGTCCCCACAGCCAAACCCGCGACAACGTTGCAAAGATTTCATAAATTGTTCGCGCGGCATGTCCGCATTTGCGAGCTTCTCGAGCAGCGATTCGTAGGGATTTTGATAGCTAGAGCGTTTTGGCATTTTTGATAAAATCCTGCACTTTTTTGTGGTCTTTTTTACCCACACTACTCTCTATGCCGCTGCTCACATCGACACCGTAGAATCCCATGCCCCTAACCTCGACGACATTATCGGGGTTGAGTCCGCCAGCAAGAATGAGTCGTGAGCAATCGATTCCGTCAAAAAATGTGAGCGGCGTGCGCAGTCCCGCGCCTCCAAAGCCCTCGCAAAAGGTATCGCAAAGCACAAAATCTGCCGAGTTAAGCGCGGCAACATCGTCTTTTGAGGCAATGCGCGCGACTTTGAGTGTGCGCGTTGGGTAGGAAAAGTCAAACAGCGCCTCGTTGTGGAGCTGCAAGAGCTGCACGTTTGCTTGTTTGGCGAGCGCGCAGACTTCATAGGCGGATTCTTGCGCAAACACGCCAACGGAAAGCACGAAGGGCGGGAGAGAGCGCACAATCTCGGCAACAACATGCGGGGGCACAAAGCGCTTTGAGGGCGGATAGAGCACAAAGCCGAGTGCATCAGCACCGCAATCAGCAGCAAAAAGCGCATCTTCAAACGTTGTGATTCCACAGATTTTGACTTTCAAACGCATTCCTTTTTGAGCATTGTAACACATACACCATTGGAATCGCAAATGCGGAACGTGTTTGCTGTCGCTTGCGGAAGTCATTCCCCGCGAGCTCCCTAAAGTTACGCGCGACCGCGAGCTTTCGCTGCCTTATCGCGCCGCGTCTTACGCCGCGGGGCGCAAGGTATCATATTTGGTATCACACAAGAATCGAGCTTCCGTTGTCGTGAGCGTCCACAATTTGATTTAGGCTTCTATTATTGCAAGAATCCACAATGATTCTGTGTTACCTGAAGTCGTTGGTTGCCACGCGTCCTAACGGACGCTCGCAATGACGTTTGGAATCTTTGGAGGTGCGATTTCAATCGCACCCGTTAAATGTGCGACTGAATCCAGCCTCCGAATCACTAGTGCAAGCGAGTAAAACGAGCGCAGCAATTTGCAATGCTTTGACGTGCTATTGCTCATCAATTCCAGAATCCCCGACCACCGCGCTGTGGACTATTGGCATAATGCAAGTGCAACGCACATTTAAAAAGCGTGCAGGGGTTTGGAGGTTTTAGGGGTAAGGGGGCAAATTATCATAAGAAATGCAACCACATTGTGTTTGCTTTGGCAATTAAGCTCCCCCTTGTCCCCTAAGAAGAAAAACACCGAGTAGAGAAGCGCAAGCAAATATGAAAACTAGACAAGAATTGAAAGTGCGATTTCAAACGCACACATCAAATCATGAGTGCGACTAAAATCGCACCTCTATTTTAACGTCATGGCGAGCATAAGCGAAGCAAACAACGATTCTTGGTTGTCCAACGTCGTTGTTTGCCACGCGTCCTAACGGACGCTCGCAATGACGATAGGGAGTGCTCGGAATTACTTCCGTGAGCGACAGCAAAATGAGCTTTTGCGATTCCTTAATTATAACTCCGGCTTGGGCGTTTTCTCTGTTGCAATCGGGAGCTGTGGATAGGTGATTGTGGGTTTTTCTCCCGTGAGAGAACCAAGAAACGTCGCAATGCTTTTTGCTTCAGAATTGCTAATCTTGATTCCTAGCTGAATGCTGCCCATTTCCTGAATCGCTTCAGTCAATGACCAAACTGCACCGTTGTGGAAATAGGGCGCTGTCTCGGCAATGTTACGCAAAGTTGGGGTTTTGACCATACCATTTGCATCGCCCTTGAAATCCCCAAGTGTTGCAAATTTATACTTACCTGCAACCTCAAAAGCCTGCATAGAACCACCAAGATTCACGCCATTATGACAGGCGATGCAGCCCTTGTCAATAAACAATCTCAAGCCTGCCTGCTCGTCTTTGCTAAGCGCCTTTGCGTCCCCTTCGAGAAACTTATCGAAGCGCGAAGGCGTGATGAGTGTGCGTTCAAAAGTCGCAATCGCATCGGCGATATTGTCAAATGTTACACCGCTTCTGCCATAGATTTTTTTAAACTCGCTCGCATATTCGGGCAACGAGCTGATTTTTGAAACCGCCAATTTTGCAGGTGTTGCCATTTCGGGCTCGGCTTCGATGGGACCTTTGGCTTGGTCTGCAAGACTTCCGGCACGTCCGTCCCAAAACTGCGTTGTATTCAACACCGAATTATAAACGGTAGGTGAATTGAGATGATGTGGGTTTGCTGTCCAACGATGCCCTACGGCTGCAGAGATTCCATCTGCTCCTCCCATACCTAAGTTATGACAGGTATTACACGAAATAAGCCCACTCTTTGAGAGACGTGGCTCGAAATAGAGTTTTTTGCCAAGCTCTGCTTTTTCGTTGGTGAACTGACTAAATGCAATGCCATTCTCTTTCAAAACTGCCTCTACGCCTTGCTGGTCTTTTGGCAATGGGCGCAATCCAACCGCTTTTGCCTCCTCTATCAAATCGGCAGCATTCAAAGATAGCATCGATGCCATGACAACAGATGAAAACATCACAAATCGTTTCACTAGAACCTCCTTTGGGGTGATAAATCTAAACAAGTGATTCTAACACAAAAAAATAACAAAAAGAATGCAACAAAGAAAAAATAGCATGGAATAAAAATTGTTAATGATAGAGATTATCTCTATACAAATGCGCTAAGTGATAAAGTAACGTATGCTTGCAAAACCTGTAACACCAGAATTTCTTAAAGATTCACAATGTTTTGTGCTAATAATGCCTCCCAACGCAAAAACATCAGCCCGAAATGAATAAGTACGCATGATTTCTTGTAGTTTTGTAAGCCCGAGCGGAGGGGGTTTGTTCGGCGTGGGGAAAATAGGGCTAATCGTCATTGCATGCACATTCTGTTCTTGTGCAAACAGCATATCATCAAAACTATGCGCACTATAAAAAACATGCCGCTCTTTTGCGAGCAATGCAATAGAATCGCGCTGATGAGCGCGCAAATGCACGCCGATTCCAAGATTACGTGCTAGAACAACATCAGCACTCACATAAGGCAAACAAGCAAACTTGCGACATAGCACTACAAACACATGCGCAATTTGCTCATAGTCTGCCGATTCTGCATATCCACGCAACAGGGCAGCATACGGACGATGCACCACCAAAGCGCGCGTAAAAGCGCGCGTAAAAGCATCACGCTCGGGTGGATAATAGGCAGGCGAGGTGATGAGATAGGCTTTGAGCGCCTTGCTCAAAATCTCTAATGTCCTTCTTCAGAAACAAGCACAGCGCCTGCAAGGAAAACATACGTCAAAATCATAAAGATGAATGCCTGCAAGAATGCCATAAAGGTCAGAATCAAATAGGCAGGCAGAGGCGCAAACCAAGGCGCAAGGAACAACATCACAATCAAGAACATATCATCGCCCTTGATGTTCCCAAAAAGACGGAACGAGAGCGAAATCACGCGTGAGCAATGTGAGATGATTTCAATCACAAACATAAACGGCGCTAGAATGGGAAGCGGACCCGCAAAATGCGCAAAATAGCGCGCAACACCAAATGTGCGGATACCCTCATAGTTGTAATACACAAAAACAATTAGCGCGAGCGTTAGTGTGAAGTTGATATTCGACGTTGGCGCCTCGAATCCCGGAATGATTCCAAGCAAGTTTGCGATACAAATCAGAATTGCCAAAGTCGCTGTAAGCGGGAGATAATGTCGCGCTTTTTCTTCGCCAATCGCCTCCTTTGCCGTGCTGATAATTCCACCAAGCAATGTCTCAAAAAAGTTTTGAAGCGGTCCAGGAACCGTTTGTAGTCGGCTTGTTGCCGCACGCGCCAAAAGAAGCGCGATAACTGCAACCAACACAGTGTAGAACCCAATTTCAAAGCTTTTGTCATGCGAAATCAGCCCCGCAATACTAAACACCCTATCTAACATAGCCACTCTCCTCACGAAAAATTGTCTCATTATGCCCAAAAAAATGTTAAGCTATCATTAAAAACATTGCCATGTGCTCCAAATGCGCATGGCGACACAAAGGAACACAATGCAACGCGCCATTTACCTCATCGGAGTCGCCCAATTTGAAGGGGTTATCACTCTTCCATTGTTGCAAATCGTCTTTTTGCAACCCGATTTTGCACAATGGCGCAGCGCACTTGGCGATGCTTTAGCTAGCGAGAATCCACAGGCACTAGACAGCGCGCTAGAAAAGTTTGCACTTGTGTTGAGCTCGCAAAATGCCGTGTTTGCCTTGCAAAATGCGGGCATTTCGTTGCGGGGCAAGCGGGGATTTGTTGTGGGCAAGAGCACGCGCCACGCGTTTGTAAAAGCGGGAGGAATCGTGCTCGGAATGCCCGAAAACGCAACGGGAGATTGCCTCGCTGCGCTGATATGCGCCGCGAAACCAGCGCAACCGATTCTGTATTGCAAGGCGCGCGAAAGCTTTCGCGATATTGTTGGAATCCTGCATGGCGAGGGCTTGAACGCAAGCGAAATTGTTGTCTATGAGAGCGTGCCAAACCCGCAAAATTTCGCACCGCCGCCGCATGATTCTGTCATTATTTTTGGTGCGCCTTCGAGCTACAAAAACTTTGTCGCGCGGTTTGGCTGGCAACCAAGCTACCAAGCGGTTACGATTGGCAAAAGCACCTTTGAAGCCCTCGACAAAGAGGCGCAAAAAAACGCGCAGATTGCACCCAAGCCGAGCTTTCAGGCATGCGTGGCGCTTGCCAAAACACTCGCGGATACGAGAGAATAGCCCGCAAAATATGTTAGAATCGGCGCACCAAATCACATCAAGGAGTTTTTCATGAACAATCTTTTTGTCCTACTCGTTCAATACACAGCGCCGCTTGAGGACATCGAGGCAAACCTCGCCGCGCATCGTAGCTATTTGCAAGCAGGCTATGACAAAGGTTTTTTGCTCGCATCAGGTCCGCGCACCCCGCGTGAAGGGGGCGTGATTATCGGCAAATTTGCTAACAGAGCCGCTGCAGAAAGCTTTAGCAAACAAGACCCATTTGTGCAACAGAATCTCGCACGTTATGAGATTCTCGAATTCACGCCCGTTCTACATAGCACATTGCTCAAATCATTTTTGCAATCATAAACAAAAAGGAATGCAAATGCAATATTGGTTTCAAACGAGCCTTGCGGCATTGCTCGTCTTTTTGTTGAGTGCTTGTACGCAAACCTATGGGCGCTCACAGCTCATGCTGCTCACGCCCGAGCAAGAGCGTCAGATTGGCGAGAGTGGGCGCGATGAGATTCTGCAACAAGCCAAATTGAGTACAAACAAAAAAGCGATTGCGCAGGTTACGCGCGTGGGGCAAAAGATTGCCAAAGCGGCAAACCAACCTGATTTTGAGTGGGAATTTTATGTGATTGAAGACAAAAGCGTCAATGCCTTTTGTCTGCCAACAGGCAAGGTGTTTGTCTATACGGGGATTTTGCCCTTTGTGAGCAATGATGACGAGCTCGCCACGATTATGGGACATGAAATCGCGCATGCGATTTTGCGACACGGAGCAGAACGTATGAGCATGGCACAAGTCTCTGATATGGGACAACAGCTCACAAGCACGCTTGCAGCAAATTTTGCGCCCGATTATGCGCCGCTTGTGAGCGGGGCATATTCAGTTGTGAGTCAATATGGTGTCATGCTCCCCTATGGACGCGACAGAGAACTTGAAGCCGACAAAGCAGGACTCGAGCTCATGATAAAAGCGGGCTACAACCCACAAGCAGCACCACGATTCTGGCAAAAAATGGCAGCGTCTAATCGAAGCTCGGATTTTGACTTTTTCTCAACTCACCCGAGCGATTCAAAGCGAATCGCGCAGCTCCAAAGCCTCATCAAACAAAAATCGCGCTAGCAATCATCCCCGCCGTGAGGCGGGAAAGAGACTAGAGGCTATAGGATTCAATCAGATTAAAATTCAAATAGCGATAGATTTGCTCACCTTTGCCTTCAATCTTTTTGGGAATGAGCGAAAGATATTCCTCTTTGGTTGGAATCTTGCCCAAGATTGCACACAAAGCGCCGAGCTCTGCACTGCCCAAGTAGACCTTTGCACCTTTACCCATGCGGTTATCGAAATTGCGCGTTGAGGTAGAAAACACCACTGTATTATCACGTACCCGAGCCTGATTACCCATGCACAAGCTACAACCCGGAATCTCAATCCGAGCACCCGCTGCACCAAAGAGCGAATAATAGCCTTCATCAACAAGCATTTTCGCGTCCATTTTTGTCGGAGGTGCTATCCATAGTGTCGTGGGCACCATTCCCTCATCTCTCAAAACTTCACCAAGCGCACGATAATGCCCAATATTTGTCATACAACTTCCAACAAACACTTCGTCAATCTTTTTCGGACGATTGCTGTCGTTTAGAATCTCGCTCAATGTCGCAACATCGTCAGGGTCGTTGGGGCAAGCCAAAATAGGCTCGGTAATCTCATTGAGATTAATCTCAATCACAGCGGCGTATTCAGCGTTTTTGTCGGCAACGAGCAATTGTGGATTGTTAATCCAATCTTGCATTTTCTGCGCACGTCGTGCAAGCGTTTTTGCATCTTGATAGCCTGCTGCAATCATTGCGTTGATGAGCGCGATATTGGATTTGAGATATTCGATGATGGGTTCTTTGTTGAGTGCCACAGTACAAGCTGCTGCGCTACGTTCAGCACTCGCATCGCTCAATTCAAATGCCTGCTCAACCTTAAGGTCGGGTAAGCCCTCGATTTCGAGAATCTTGCCATTAAAGATATTTTTCTTGCCCTTTTTCTCCACCGTGAGCAAGCCTTGCTTAATCGCATAGTATGGAATTGCATTCACCAAGTCACGCAAAGTGATTCCGGGTTGGAGTTTGCCGCTAAAACGTACAAGCACAGATTCGGGCATATCGAGTGGCATAGAACCTGTAACAGCAGCAAAAGCAACAAGTCCGCTTCCAGCAGGGAAGCTGATTCCAATCGGGAATCGTGTATGCGAATCACCACCTGTGCCAACAGTATCGGGCAACACCATGCGATTAAGCCATGAGTGAATCACACCATCGCCCGGGCGCAACGATACACCACCACGAGAACTCATAAATGTGGGTAATGTCGCATGATTCTTGACATCAGCAGGCTTAGGGTATGCAGCCGTATGGCAGAAACTCTGCAACACGAAATCGGCGCTAAAGCCAAGCGAGGCAAGCTCTTTGATTTCGTCTCGTGTCATTGGTCCTGTGGTGTCTTGACTACCCACAGTTGTGGCGATGGGTTCGCAATATGTCCCCGGAGCGATTCCAGCAACGCCGCACGCCCTGCCGACCATTTTTTGTGCAAGCGAGTAGCCCTTAGGCTGCGTGGTTGGGTTTGTGGGTTTAGCAAAAATACTATCGTCTTTTGCCCCAGTTGCCTCTTGTGCTTTTGCTGTGAGCCCACGTCCGATAATGAGATTGATACGTCCACCTGCGCGAATCTCATCAGCAAGTGTATTGGGAGAAAGTTCAAATTTGCTCACAACAGCACCATTTTTGTGAATCTCACCTTTGTAGGGATACACGTCAATCACATCGCCTTCATTGAGTGCGCTCACATCAGCACGAATTGGCAAACAACCGCTGTCTTCGCATGTGTTGAAGAAAATTGGGGCAATCACACCGCCAATCACGACACCGCCGCTCTTTTTATTGGGGATATGAGGAATCGCCTCTCCCATGTGCCAAACAAGCGAATTACATGCGGATTTGCGCGAGCTCCCTGTGCCCACAACATCGCCAACATAGACAAGCGGATTGCCCTTTTTCTTGAGTTCTTCAATGCGTCCTAGCGCATTTTGTGTGCGGCTTTTGAGCATGGCTTGTGCGTGGAGTGGAATATCGCTTCGTGTGAACGCATCACCTGCAGGCGAGAGGTCGTCCGTGTTGGTTTCGCCATCAATCTTAAACACCGTGAGCGTGAGCTTCTCGGGCACTTTGGGTCGGCTTGTGAACCATTCTGCCTTTGCCCAGCTCTGCAAGATTTCTTGCGCATATTGATTGCTTTTTGCAAGCTCGACAATCTCGCCAAATGCGTCATAGACAAGCAAGGTTTTCTTGAGCGCATCAGCTGCGACTTGTGCAAGCTCGGGTGCGAGTTTGAGCGCGTTAATGAGCGGGGCGATATTATAGCCCCCTAGCATTGTGCCAAGCAGCTCAATTGCCTCTCTGGGACTGATTGCCTGACATGATTGCTTGCCTTGAGCAAGCGAATCGAGAAAATCAGCCTTGACTTTTGCAGCTTCATCAACACCGGGTGAAACGCGCTCACTCAATAATTCTTTAAGCTCTTTGCTGCGGCTATCGTTTGTCAAAAGCAATCTGATGACTTCGGCAGTTTGTGCAGCGTCAAGCGGCAATGGTGGGACATTCTGCGCGGCGCGCTCGCTCACTTGCTGATTATAAGTGGAAAAAAAGTCCATAATGACTCCTTATGATTTTTAGTATCTTTTGTGCGCATATTGTAGCACTTCTAGGCAGTTTTTCCAAATTGTCTTCTTGTCCACAAAAGCAGAAAAAATAGTATCCTTTATCTAAAAAATCCAGTAAAATCACTATTTTAAGCCTTATTAGTTAAATTATAAATTTAGTAATGAATAAAAAAACTTGCTTGACAAAGAAACAAAGATATTGTAGAATCTACACACTATCGTTTGATAACCAAAAGGAGTACTATGAAAGTAGCAAATAGCTATCAAGAATTGATTGGCAACACACCCATCATTCGCCTTAATTTTGCCTCGAAAGAGAGTGGAGCAAACATCTTTGCAAAATGCGAGTTTATGAACCCAACAAGCTCTGTCAAAGACAGAATCGCGCTTGGAATGATTCGCGATGGACTAGAGAGTGGTCGAATCACGCGCCAAACCGTCATCATCGAACCCACAAGTGGTAATACAGGCATTGGGCTTGCCGCGATGTGCGCATCGCTTGGAATCCAGCTCATCTTGACGATGCCAAGCTCGATGAGCTTGGAACGTCGCAAGTTGCTCGTTGCACTCGGTGCGCGGCTTGAGCTCACGTCACCAGAGAAGGGCATGAAAGGCGCTGTGCAAATGGCAGAGGAACTCGCAAAACAAATTCCACATTCTGTGATTTTGCAACAATTTGAAAACCCTGCTAACCCCAAGATTCACCGCGAAACAACCGCGCTTGAAATTTGGAGCGACATGGAAGGACGAATCGACATCTTTGCCGCAGGAGTTGGCACAGGAGGAACGCTTATGGGTTGCGGTACAGTCTTTAAGAGCAAGAATCCAAATATCAAGCTTGTCGCCGTTGAGCCCGCCGATTCTCCTGTGCTTTCTGGTGGATCGCCCTCGCCTCACAAGATTCAAGGCATCGGCGCAGGCTTTGTTCCGGGGATTGTGAATCCATCTTTCTATGACGAAGTCATGAAAGTTGCTTCGGCAGATGCCTACGCAACCTCGCAACGTCTTGCAAAAGAAGAAGGTTTGCTTGTCGGAATCTCATCAGGCGCTAATGTTTGGAGCGCCATTGAGCTAGGCAAACGTTACAATAACCGCAACATCGTAACGATTTTATGCGACACAGGCGAAAGATATTTGAGTACAGATTTATACAGCTAAAACATTGGAAGCCGAAAAATTTTTTGCGCCTTTGTTGCAAGAGGGCGAGCCAAAGGCGCAATTGCGCGCGCAAACATTGCGCCCCAAAAACCGCCTCTATTTCGATTGGACGGCTTCAGGGCTTGGCTTTGCGCCCATAGAAAGGCGCTTGCAAAAACTATTGCCTTTCTATGCCAACACACATTCTGATTCAAATCTCTATGCGCAAAAAATGGAGAATCTCTATCAAGCTGCCAAGCAAAAAATTAAAGACGCGCTCGAGCTGAACGCCGACTTTGCACTGATTGCCACAGGCTGTGGCGCGAGCGGGGCAATTCAAAAATTTCAAGAGTTACTCGGAATCTATATCCCGCCGCGCGCGCTTTTGCGCATTGCAAAGCCCGACAAAAGTCGGCTTCCACTCGTGATTGTGGGAGCAATGGAGCACCACAGCAACGAACTAAGCTTTCGCGAGGGGTTATGCGAGGTGGTGCGGATTCCGCTCAACAATCGTGGTTTGGTTGATTTGAATGCGCTCGAATCGGTGCTACGTATCAACAGCGGACGCGAAATCATCGCCTCGTTTGCGAGCGCATCTAATGTCAGCGGGATTTTGCTTGATTGCATGCGCTTCAGCACTCTTGTGCGCCGCTATGGAGGAATCGTGGCGCTCGATATGGCGAGCAGCTCGCCTCATCTCAATATTCCATGCGAGCTGTTTGATGCGGCGTTTTTTGCACCACACAAACTTCTAGGCGGACCTGGGAGCTGTGGACTTCTTGCTATGCGCCGCAATCTCATTGATTGCGCCTTGCCGCCGAGCTTTGCAGGAGGTGGAAGCGTTGCGTATGTCTCGCGAAACGCACAATATTATTTGGACGACATCGAAACGCGCGAAGAAGCAGGCACACCGCCCATATTACAGCTTTTGCGCGCTGCCCTTGCCTATTGTCTGCGCGAAGAAATTTCGCGCACATGGATTGCGGCGCGCGAAAATGAGCTGATGCAATATTTCTTGCACGCCGTGCATGACTTCGCCGAGCTCACGCTTTATGGCAATCTCGATGTCCCTAGAATCAGTATTTTTGCGTTCAATCTCAACAATCTCTCGCCGCATTATGTGAGCTTCTTGCTCGCTAAGCGATTCCATATCGACACGCGCGCTGGTTGCAGCTGTGCTGGACCCTATGCGCACGATTTGCTCGACATGGACGATTTGGACTTCGTCCCCGCATACAAACATGGCTGGGTGCGCGCGAGCTTGCACTACACGCACACAAAAGCCGAGATTGATTGCTTGGTAACAGCGCTGCGCCGTCTTGTTTTGCCGCATTAAAGATTCATTTTGTAGAAAAAATCATTTTGACTTTTGTCAATGAGCTGCTTTTTTGTACGCGTTATAGCGACATAGTAGAGATTGATTTCTTCATAAAATTTTTGGAATGCGATTTGTCCGATTCTCCCCTGTGCAAAGAGTTTTTGATGTTGCTCATAGAGATTGCTAAAATCATCTTCGATTGTTACACAATCAAACTCCAATCCTTTTGCCGTGTGTGTCGTCATGAGCGCCGTGCCCTCTTTGTTTTGATAGAGTTTTTTTGCCTTGCGATACAAATGCACAATGTCTCTGCCGTATTGATTGAGCACAAAAATCGAATATTTCAGCTCGGGCTCGTTCGTGTCCTCGGCGTATTGCTGCACTTCGTCAAGATTTCTAAATTTTTTGAGATACTGCAAATGCGGCACGGCAATGTGTTCTTTGCTGCCTTCTTGCAACGCCTTGAGCGAGAGAATCATTGCAAAAATCTCATCGGGATTCTTGAGCAGTTGCAATGTATTGTTCGCATTCTTAGCGATAATCTCGACAATCTTTGCGTTTGTGCGCGTCAGAATCGCGCTTGTGGTGCAATCGCGGCTTTGCGAAATCGCAGACACAATCCGCACATTCTGTGGCAAATCTTTGAAATGATTAAGAAAAAAGATTGCCTTGTCGAGATAGCATTGTGGCGTGCGAAAGCAATGCGTAAGCACGTGTTTGTGGGACGTGTTGATATGACTTAGGGCATTGAACGCTCCCCGAAAGCCATAAATGCTTTGGTGTTCATCTCCAACCAAAATCTTGCGGCATGGCATTTGCAAAAAAATATCGAGCGTTACTTCGTTTGTGTCTTGTGCTTCGTCAAGCAAGACATAATCATAATCAAGCTTCCGTTTTTGTGCAGGAAGCAGCTGATATTCTTTGAGATAAAAAGAATGCGTAAAGGGAATCTCGCCTCGCCTCATCATTGCGTAAATTTTTTGCGCATCTTGATAGCCTTCGCCCAAACGCATATTGAAGTCTTCAAGCCTGCTATTGCAAAAATCATAGAGAATCTGCCGCACACGTGCGATGTAATGGTAGTTGCGATTCTCCAAAATCTCGCCAATCTCAAATGCGGTGTAGTCTTTGCGCGGCTGCATATCGGGATAGTTCTGTGTCAAGATATGGCTATACGCAAGCGCATGCGTGGTCTTGACGGTCATGTTTTTTGTCGCCTTGTTGTGCATTGCGTCAACAATCGAACGATTGAATGCAAGATAGAGAAACGAGGCTTGTGGCAGAGCCTGCGCGATTTGCAAGAGGATAAAGGTTTTGCCCGAACCAGCAGCTGCTTGAATCTTGAGCACCCCACCCTGTGGCAAATTGCGAGCCGATTCTATGATGGCTTGCTGCTCATCTGTGAGACGCATCAAAATCCCTAGAACCCAAGCTCGGTAGCCAAGAACTTGCCTGTATAACTCCCCGTTTGTTCAAATCGCTTAGCAATCTCTTCGGGTGTGCCACAATCCACGAGCGCACCGCCGCCAATGCCGCCATCTGGTCCCATATCAATCACATAATCAGCATTCTTTATCATATCGAGATTATGTTCAATCACAATCACGCTATTTCCCAAACTTGCAAAATGATGCAAGACCTTCGTAAGCTTATCAATATCGGCAAAATGCAGCCCCGTTGTGGGCTCGTCCAGGATATAGAGTGTCGCGCCTGTATCTTTGCGTGCAAGCTCACGTGCGAGCTTGATTCGTTGTGCCTCGCCCCCACTTAACGTTACGGCATTTTGCCCGAGGCTGATGTAGCCAAGCCCAACATCATCAAGCGTTTGAAGCTTTTGCGCGATTCGTGGCAATGGCGCAAAAAATTCGAGCGCCTCGCTCACACTCATGTTCAGAATCTCGGCAATATTCTTGCCCTTATAGGTGATTTCGAGCGTTTGGGGGTTGTAACGCTGCCCGAGGCAGCTATCGCATTTCACAAGCACATCGGGCAAGAAGTGCATTTCAATTTTAATCTCACCCTCGCCTTGACATTTTTCGCAACGTCCACCTTTGACATTGAAGCTAAAGCGTCCGACACCATACCCGCGAATCTTGGATTCTTTTGTTTCGGCAAAGAGACTCCGAATCTCGTCCATCACACCCGTATAGGTTGCTGGGTTGCTGCGCGGCGTGCGTCCGATAGGGCTTTGGTCGAGGTAAATAACTTTGTCGAGCTGTTCGAGCCCATCAATCCCAACACCATCAACCTTCTTCACCTTACGTGCATTATTGAGCAGCTCTTGTGCCACAGGCAAGAGGGTTTGGAGTATGAGCGAGCTTTTGCCGCTGCCGCTTACGCCCGTAACACACACGAAATTACCAAGCGGAATCCGTATATTTAGGTTATGGATATTATTGATATGGATATTTGTGATATGGAGCCACTTTTTTTGCGCGCGGCGGTGAAAATATTCAATCTTTTTGACTCCTGTGAGATATTGTGCTGTGATTGTGTTAGCGTGCAAGAGTGAATCGGTTGTGCCCGAAAAAATCACTTCGCCGCCGTTCTTGCCCGCTCCTGGTCCAATATCAACCACAAAATCGGCAGCCATGATTGTTTCTTTGTCATGCTCAACGACAATCACCGTGTTGCCTTTCTCTTGGAGATTGCGCAATGTCTTAATCAGCTTCATTGTATCGCGCTCATGCAACCCAATGCTCGGCTCATCGAGTACATACATCACGCCCGTGAGTCCACTGCCAATCTGACTTGCAATGCGGATTCGCTGCGATTCTCCACCACTAATGCTGCGCGCATCGCGTCCGAGGCTAAGATACGATAACCCAACTTCACGCAAAAAGAATAGTCTCTCGCGGATTTCTTTGAGAATTGGCGTGGCAATGGCGTGGTTTTGCGCACTAAGATAAGCAAAATTAGAATCTTGCTCAAAAAAGTGGCAACTATCAGCAATACTATCATCGAGTAGTGCGCCGATTCCGCGCCCAGCGACCTTGACGCTTAACGAAGCGCGGTTGAGCCGATATCCACCGCACAAATCACAGACTTTTTCGCTCATAAAATCGCTCAAATCTGCCTTGTCTTTGAAAATATCATACGCAATCTTGAACAGCCCCTCCCACTGCCGTTTAATCATATTGTCTTTCCATGCAAACTTGAGTTCTTGCGCGCTGCCGTGCAGAATCATTTTTTGTTGGTATTCTTCGAGCTCCTCAAAGGTTTTGGAAATGTCAATCGATTCGGCTTTGCAGAGTGCCTTAAAGAGTTCAAAATAATAGCTTCGCGAGAAACCATAAATCACCTTGATTCCGCCATCGGCAAGCGGCAGGTGGGAATTGATGATTTTTTTCATATCGATTGCATGGCGCATACCCAGTCCATCGCATTCAGGGCAAGCACCTTTAGGTGAATTAAAGCTAAAACTAAGTGGCTCGAGCGGCTCGAAGCTCACTTTGCAATCAAAACACGCCAGATGCTCGCTATAATGCAGAAACTCGGGCTTTTGCCCGTTTTCACCAATGCACTCAACCTCCACCTCACCATACGATTCGACAAGCGCACGCTCGACTGCCTGCGCGATTCGTTCTTTGTTCTCACTATTTTGCGTGATTCTATCAATCACGACCTTAATCGTATGCTTTTTTGTCTTACTAAGCTCAATCTCCTCATCAAGCCGCGTCATCACGCCGTCAATCTGCACGCGTACATAGCCTTTGCGCCGCAAAGATTCGATTCTATCAGCAAATGTCCCCTTTTTGTCTTTGACAATCGGCGCGAGAATGAGCATTTTTGAATCTTGGGGCAGAAGTAGGATTTGCTCGATGATGTCGCTTGCGCTCATCTGCGAAATGGGTTTGTCGCATAGATGGCAATGCTGTGTCCCAACACGTGCATAGAGCAAACGGAGATAATCATAGATTTCAGTAATCGTCCCAACCGTTGAGCGCGGATTCTTGCTCGTGCTTTTTTGGTCAATCGCAATAGCGGGCATGAGTCCGTTGATTTTGTCCACATTAGGCTTGCCCATTTTGTCCAAAAATTGGCGTGCATAGCTGC
This sequence comes from uncultured Helicobacter sp., assembly GCA_947177485.1. GTDB lineage: Bacteria > Campylobacterota > Campylobacteria > Campylobacterales > Helicobacteraceae > NHYN01. The sequence continues at coordinate 9,088 of CAMWUR010000014.1, read as the reverse complement.
TTAGAGATTCGATATAGCGCCTCTGCCCTTCAGCATAAAGCGTCTCAAAAGCAAGTGTTGATTTGCCGCTGCCGCTAAGACCGGTAAAAACAATCAGCTTGTCTTTGGGAATTTTGAGGTGAATATTTTTCAGGTTGTTTTCTTTTGCACCAATAATCTCAATCTCGGACACAACGCACCCTTTGGCAAAAAATGGCATAGATTATAGCACAAAAGCGTGGTTTTGGCAATGTGGTATCGGATTCTAGGAATCGGGGGCGCGATTTAGTACAATGAGCATCAACCCGTAATCATGCCTTCTGCCCCAAAGCTTTTGCGGCAAATTGTAGCGCTTCTTTGGTAATCTTTGCGCCGCTAATCATACGTGCAATCTCTTGAATCTGCCCGTCTTTATCAAGCTGCTTGATTGCACTCATATTGTCGCCACTCTTGGACTTATAGACCAAAAAATGCCTGTCGCACAAAGTCGGGATATGCGGCTGGTGCGAAATCGCAAGAATCTGATAACTCCTCGCGAGCATGCGCAAAATCTTGGCAACGCCTTCAGATTCCTCGCCGCTTAGGTTCGCATCGACCTCATCGAGAATAAGCACCCCAACTTTCTTGCGCAACCCCACCTCAAGCGCCATGAGCGCGAGGCGCACGCGGCTAAACTCGCCCGCACTTAGCTTTTTGAGCTCGGTGTCTTTGAGGCACAGCACCACATCATCGCGCCCGCTGGGCATTTCATGTGTTTCTTGCAAAGACAAAATCGAGGGGCGCAAATGCAAGATTTGCAACAGCGCGTTCAAGGCGCCCTCAAAGTCTTTGAGGGCTTTTGCGCGCTCCTCATGCAATCTTTGGCTGTTTGCGTCACGTTGCTGCCTTGAACGCGTGAGCTCTTTTTCAAGCGCAATCTTACTTTGTTCGAGATTCTCGTAAGATTGCAGCTCAACCTTTTTTTGCGCGAGATACTCGAGCGCTTGTTCCTCGCTGCCATAACGTTTGCGAATATCAGAGAGTTGCGAAATGCGCTCAAGCAGCGCACCTGCGTCAATCTCGAGCAAATCCTCGAGCCGCTCTTTTTCGTCCTCGACAATGTTGCGCAATTCCAAAAGCGCCTCTTGCAAAAAGGCGCTATCGCGCTCGACAAGCGCGAGCAGCTGCATGGCACAATCGCCTTTGTCAATAAAATCATCAGTGAGTTGCGCAAGCGCACCGAGCTTCTCGGCTTTTGAAAGCAGCCGCTTTTGGGCGAGCAATTTGTCATACTCACCCGCTTTAGGCGCGATAGACGTGATTTTTTGAATCTCAAAACGTGCAAACTCTTTAAGCTCTTCGAGCTGCTGCTCCTTTTGTTGCAAGGCAGCCAGCTCTTTTTCGAGTGTTTGTGTGCGCTCAAAAAGCGCGGCATGGGCGTTCAGAGATTCCGTAAAAGCAGGCGATTTTTGGGCGATAAACGAATCGAGCAATGTGCGGATATAGCCGTCCTCAATGTGCGCATTGCGCGAGCCAAGATACTTGACAAATCCCGATGTGATGTCGATGACGCGATTCTTCGAGAGGCTTTGGGAGTTGATAAAATAGCGCGTCTTGTCTTTTTTGAGAATTGAGAGAATCGTTTCCTCTTCGCTCTCAATGCCCCAATCCTCGAGCTCAAGCGCCCTATCAAAATGCGCCTCTATCACAGACGCGTTGCTGTCTTTATGCCCAAAAAGCGCGAGAATGGATTCCATAAGAATCGACTTGCCCACGCCGCTTGCGCCGCTAAACGCGTTAAAGCCGCTGCTTAGCTCGAGATGGATTTCTTTGAAAACAGGAGAATTTTTAATCAGAATTTCACGAATCATGATTGTTACTTTCGGCGCTAACCCCAACGGAATTTTTCGCGCAAGATTTTGAAATAGTCATAGTTTTTGGTGTGCAACAATAACGCGCTCTGTGTGGCTTTGCGCACAAAAAGGCGGCTGCCAAATTCAAATTTTGTGCGCCTCTGCCCGTCAATGAGCAGGCTCGCCGCGCTTGGCTCGAGCAGCTCAAAGCATAGCACAAGGTCAGAGGAAAGCACAAGAGGGCATTGCGTGAGTGAATGCGCACAGATGGGCGTGAGGATAATGTTTTCGGAAAAGGGATAGAGAATCGGTCCACCTGCGCTGATGTTGTAGGCTGTCGAGCCATGTGGCGTTGAAATGAGCAACCCATCACCGCCGAAGCTATTGAACGGCTTGCAATCTTGTTCGGTAACAATCGAAATTTGCGGGTAAATCATGCCAAATGTGTCGCTGCGCATGAGCGTAAATTCATTAAATGCGAAAAAATGAATGATTTTTTCTTCGACTGAATGCACGCATGCTGTTTTGCCATAATGCACACCGATTGTATCGACAAACAGCGGATATTTGCCATGCCATTGCAGCTCGCCCTCGAGCATGAGGGCTTCATGGATAGAATATTCACCATTCACGAGGCATTCACATAAAAGGCTGACTTCATTGCGATAGATTTCGGCTAAGAATCCCATGCGCCCCATATTCACGCCCATCACAGGGATTTGCGAACCATAGGAACGGCGAATGAGCGCAAGCAATGTGCCGTCCCCGCCAACGGCAAGCAGCAAATCGACACATTGTAGCAGCTCTTCAAATGTGAGCCCCTCGCTCTCTTGAATCATCTCGGCACTCGAGCTATCGAGTATGGTTGTGAGATTGTAATGCTTGAAAATCGCCTTGATTTCATTGTAATAGGCTGCCAAAGACGGCATGTTGGGGCGCAGAATCACGCCAATATTGCGAAATCGTCTCATACGCTACACAGCCGCCCTTTGAGGACTTCATAGGCAGCCTGAATGTCGCGGAATTTCTCCGCATAGCTCTCAACAATCGCTTCGTCTTGCCCATAAACGCGGTCTGGGTGATAGGTACGTGCAAGGTCAATGTAGCGGTTTTTAATCGTCTCCCAATCATCATTGATGCCACAGCTTAGGGTTTTGAGACTCTTGCGCAATAGCGCCTCGTCTTTGGTGAGGTATTCAAGATTGCTATTCTCAAAGCCCGCGCATGCCTTGAAAGTCTCATAGTCAAAATTCAGCACGATGTTGTGGATAATTTTTTGCGAAATGAGCCCCATGAGGACTTCCCAAAAGCCATCAATGCTCGCATCGAGAAACAACTCCTTGTTGTTGTAGCCCAACAAAAAATCCTTGAACAGCGCAAGCAAATAGCGGCGAGCGAGGCGATTGGGGTGGTCGAGCAAAATGGCGACTTGGTGAGTTTTTATCACACGAAGCGAGACGCGGATTTGTTCGAGCATGCCTGTCTCATCGACAATCTTAATCCGAATCGGTAGATAGCTGTGCTGCAAAATCTCTTCAAAGCTCGCGCTTTCTTCAATTGATTCTTTTTGCAAGCCGACATGATACGCCCAATTGAGAAAATAATCCTTTTTCAGCCGCTCGCCATCATCGAGAATGAGAATCGAGCTAGAAAGCCGATAGCTACGAGAAAAATGTCGCATCGCGAACGAAATTGCACGTGGCAAAAATTCAGAATAGCGACTCACGCTAATCTGAACATATTGCTGCAACAGCTCGACTTTCATCATTTCTTTCACTCCCTTTGTAACCATAAACGCATGCATTTTTGCCTATCGCTAGCAAAGTGCATTCCATATTCCATTTCGCTTCATGGATTCTACACCGCAGTTTCTCAAAACTCCCTAAAAAGAATGCAATTTCCATACAACTTCATTGATAATGCTATAATCGCACCAAAAGGAGCGCACAATGGAATGGTTGGATAGTGTGATGTTGCTCGGGCTTGGGCTATTGTCTGGAATCTTTGCTGGCTTTTTTGGAATCGGCGGCGGAACGCTCATCGTTCCCGCAATGATGTTGCTGGGACTCGACATCAAAACAGCGATTGGAATCTCGGTCATGCAAATGATGTTCTCTTCGCTGTGGGGCTCGTATATGAACTACAAAAAAGGCAATCTCAACTTTGACGAGGGGCTATGGGTCGGCATTGGCGGGCTGATTGGTGCGGCTTTTAGTGGGATTGTTGTCGACACATTGAGTGCGTTTGTGCTCACGATTCTATTCTTATTACTCGCAATCGGCGCGCTTTGGCGCTTTCTTTTCAAGGCAAGCGATGTTGTGGGCGTGAGGCGGCAGAATCCAAACAAGCTTGTTCTCATCATAATCGGTGCGCTCACGGGCGTGTTTGCCATTTCGCTTGGAATCGGCGGTGGGCTTATACTCGTCCCGCTCCTTAGCCTCTATTTGCATATCAATTCCAAACAGGCAATCCCAATTTCTTTATTTTTTATCATTTTTGCCTCAATCTCTGGCTTTGCAAGCCTCGCTTATCATGGCTATGTGCAGTATGTGCAAGGTGCGACCGTTGGTGTCGCATCTTTGGTTGGCGTCTCGATTGGAATCGCGTTACTGCGTATCATTGACGCAAAGAAACATCGCTATGCACTCGTTGCGCTCTATGCGCTCGTGATTGCCGCGATGATTCAAAAGCTGCTCGAATTCTAATAGACGAGGCTCTCATTCAAGAGATTCCGCAGGCTCGTCTTCTGCCCGAAATGCTGCTGATAGACGAGGTAATTTGCGAGCACGCGCATGCCATAGAATCGCGTCTCCTCATACGGAATAAGCTCCATACTAAGCCATGGCTCAAAAGCCGCATTCTTGCGAAAAAGCTCGCCTTTGGCAAGCAATTTGCGCAAAAATGTGGGACCGCCATTGTAGGCATACGCCACAAAAAGCGGGTGGCGATATTCACGTTCGAGCTTGTTCAAATAAAATCGCCCCATTTGCAGCGCAACTGCGGGCTCGAAAAGCGAATCGTATTGGACATTTTTGAGCCCCATTTCTTTCGCGAAAGGCTCGATGTTTGCGGGCATAATCTGCATGAGCCCAAGCGCGAAGCTACGGGAGATGAGCGCGGGTAAAAAGAGGCTTTCTTGCTTAGCAATCGCAAGCGTGAGGCTTTTTTGCGCCACACTCTCCCATGCGATGAGCCCATCGTATGGAACGATGAAATAATGATGTTGAAACTTTTCGATTCTATCGAGCAGATAGACGAGATGAGGCAATGTGCTTTCAAAGGAGAAATAAGGAATCATTTCGCTAAGGCGCGCATTATCTGCCGCAGCAATCGCGCTCGCAATCTCTTGCCATTGGTAGGGGTCGCTCGGGTTAAACGGCGGTGCAGCGCTCGAGAGATTTGCGACATCATACCGAATGCTAAACGCGGGCTTCTGCCCCAGAATCTCGGCGGCATAGAGGCTAAACAGATTCACATGCTTGCTTTTCAGCAGCTCGTGCAGATAGCGCGAATCCTTACTCACAAGATATTGCCAAAACAGCGCTCTATCAACAAAAAATGCCGAAGAAGTCGCTGCTTGAGCGCGCGCAAAATAAACCATCGCCTTTTGTTTGCTGCCAAAGCGCAGCTCGTTGAGCCCAAACGCAAAAAGTGTGCCATGCGGCGCTGTGGCAATGTCGCTTTGCAACAACAATGGCTTGAGTGGGCTGTTTTTTGACATCGCGACAGAATGCAGCAGCTGATAAAATGCATTGTTTTTTTGCGCACTCAACGTTTGGAGAATTTGCGACGTGAGCGGAATCTTTTGCTTTTCGCTGCCATTTAGCGCAGGATACACGCGTGCAAACACCGCTGCATCGCTTTTGGCAAGCAATTGGAGACGATTTTTGGCAAACAAAACTTGCAAAGCCGCCTTGAGAGTGGAATCTTTTGTGAGATTCAAGGCACGTTGCTGTTCTTTTGTATTGAACGACCTCGCGCTTGCAAATTTGCCTTTGAGCGCGCGCTCAAAGCATGTCGTGTCGGTTTGCAAGGCAGATTTCAGTTCCATATTTGCACATTGCACATCGCGCGGCAGGGCTGTTGTCTTGCTCAAATGCGCAATCGCACGGCGCAAATAGGGATTTGTGGCGCTCAATAAATCATAGAGATTCTGGAGTTCATGTGCGCTTGGATTGTGCTTGTGGAGATATTGCCAAATATAAAAATCGCGCACGATTCCTTTGGGCTTGTTGCGGATATGCGTCTCGATAAACGACTGCTCTGCCCACAATGCGCAACACAGGCAACACACAAACAGAAAAAAAGATTTTTTGAACATCACATTTTGCCTCAAATGGGCTAGATTCGAATATCGAGCCCACCATCAGTTGCCATATTAACACCCGTTGTTGGAGCGCTTTCTGTGGCAAGAGTAGAGGGAATCTGGGCGAGTGTCATTCCTTCAAGTAGTTTTGTAACAAGGATTTCTTGCGTCTCCATTGCTTTTTTCATTGCAAAAAGGTTGCCCGAAACCAACGCTGTATTTGTCATTCCTGAAAGTTCCATTGTCTTTCCTTTACGCTAAAATATGTGCATTATAGCAGCACTCTCTTAAAAAGTTGTAGCTTTAAGTCAAAATAGGTTAGAATCTGAATTTAAAAAGGACTCTTAGATGAATCAATGGACACCACAAAGCTGGCGTAATCAGCCCATCAAGCAGCAACCTATTTATCAAAACATTCAGGCACTTGAAGAGGTTGAAAGAAAATTGCGAGGCTACCCACCGCTTGTGTTTGCAGGCGAGGCGCGTTCGCTCAAAAAGCGGCTTGCAGATGTCGTTTCGGGGCGAGGCTTTTTGTTGCAAGGCGGCGATTGCGCCGAAAGTTTTAGCGAATTTAACGCTGTCAATATCCGCGACACATTCAAAGTCATTCTCCAAATGGCAGTCGTGCTGACTTTTGCGGGGCGCTGCCCGATTGTCAAAGTTGGGCGGCTCGCAGGGCAATTTGCCAAACCGCGCAGCAGCGATACCGAAACAATCGACAACGTCTGCTTGCCAAGCTACCGCGGCGATAATGTCAACAGCATCGAGTTCAACGCAAAGGCGCGCGAGCCCGACCCAGAGCGAATCTTGCAAGCCTATCACCAATCTGCCGCGACACTCAACCTCTTGCGTGCCTTTGCACAGGGTGGATTTGCAAACTTGCATGAGGTGCAACGATGGAATCTCGACTTTGTCGAATCGCAAAGCCAAGAGCGCTACAAGCACATCAGCGAGCGCATCACCGAATCGCTTGCGTTTATGGAAGCATGCGGAATCAACGCACAACTCTCGCAGGTGCGCGAAACCGAGTTTTACACATCACATGAAGCATTGCTGCTCAACTACGAAGAAGCATTGACACGCAAAGATAGTCTAAGCGGCGATTGGTATGACTGCTCGGCACACATGCTATGGATTGGCGAGCGTACACGTGGCGTTGATGAGGCGCATGTCGAGTTTTTGCGCGGCGTCAAAAACCCTGTGGGTGTGAAGATTGGACCCAACGCAAATGCAAACGATTTGATTGCGCTTTGCGACAAGCTCAACCCCGACAACGAAGCGGGGCGGCTGAACTTCATCGTGCGCATGGGCAGCGACAATATTCGCAAGCACTTCCCGCCGCTGCTTGCAAACGTTTGCAAAGAAGGGCGCAAGATTCTATGGAGCATTGACCCAATGCATGGCAATACAATCAAGGCAACCAGCGGCTATAAAACGCGGCGGTTTGACGCAATCCTTGATGAAGTCTGCGCGTTTTTCGAGATTCACGAGGCGCAAGGGAGTCATGCGGGTGGAATCCACCTCGAAATGACAGGGCAAGATGTTACAGAATGCATTGGTGGCAGCCAAAAAATCACCGAAGATGACCTTTCAAGCCGCTACCACACGCATTGCGACCCACGTCTAAACGCCACACAAGCACTCGAACTTGCCTTTTTGATTTCCGATAAACTCAAAAAAGCAACACAAAAGACACATTAAACCCTTTACAAATCATGGGTTTTTTGGTATAATCTATTTGGTCTTTAGTAGTGCGTTTAGACAATGCGCAATGAGAGACTATTTGGTAGAGCATACCAGATGAATGACATAGGTTCGGTTGACGTTCCTAGAGGAACTCCACAGAGCGATGGAGAGGAATGTGCAGGGGTTCTTGCTTCGAGCAAGACAAGTCGTGCGCCATGGTTCGCTCCTATGGCACACACTCTATCAACAAATCGTTTTGCAGTAGGTATTTTAGGACACCATGCGATTCGTGCAACAAACCTTTGTTCTACCCACACCCACAAAACTCTGCGTCTTTCTTACCAAACAATTCCAGATTCCACATTCTAAAGCACAGCAATGGCTTGATTTGGGGCGCGTAACAAGCAATGGCAAACCCTGTGCTAAAGGGCAAGAAATCTGTGGAACTATCGAAGTTACAATGCTTCAAAACGATAGAGAATCCGTGATTGCTCCCTTTTTTACAACACCCTATTTTGTCGCATTCAACAAGCCAGCCTTTTTACTCTGCCACCCAAAGGGGCGATTCCAAACACCAACATTGCTTGATAGCGTTTATGCCGCGTTGGGCAATAATGCGGTGCTGCTACATCGGCTCGATAAAGAAACAAGCGGGCTTGTTTTGGCGAGCAAAAAGCCACATGCCCGCTCTTTGGGCGCGTTGTTTGAAACGCGGCAGATTCGCAAGGTCTATCGCGCACTCTGTGTTGGCAGAATCAAAACATCTATGCGTATCACATCGCCTATCTACCGCCCCCAAAAAGGCGGGGATTTGTCCATTAAGAGTTTTGTGAGCCCACATGGCAAGCCCTCTATCACAGACATTATGCCACTGCATTATGACAGCACCACCAATACAACATTGATTGAGGCAATCCCGCACACGGGGCGCACACACCAAATCCGTGTACATCTTGAATCCATTGGACATCGCATTGTGGGCGACCCACTCTATGGCGCTCCCGATTCTCTTGCGCGTGCCTATCTCAACCGCGAGATTTATGCCAACGATTATGCGACAAGCTTTGGCGCAGAGCGACTCATGTTGCACGCGGCGCGGTTGGAGTTTGTGTTTTTGGGGCTGCGCTTTGTGCTCACGTGCGAGGAGGGGTTTTGCTAACCTGCCACGCTCGCGCTTTGCTGCGATGACCCACCCCCCCAGCCCCCCCCCCCAACCAGCGGACGAAGGCCGTGAGTAATGAAAAGGAAAAAATAAGTAAAGTAATAGAAAGAAACAAACGCAAAT
>CAMWUR010000013.1 GCA_947177485.1 uncultured Helicobacter sp. | reverse complement strand
TCAGTCTTGCTTTGCAAGACTTCAGAATGACAATTGTTAATTTTGTCATGTTGAGGCGAAGCCGAAACATCTCTCTTGGGCTTTGTATGAGATTCTTCAGTCGCTAAAGCTCCTTCAGAATGACAATTTGTCTTGATTGCTAGAATCTCATCGACTAACGCGATAAAAGGTTTTTGCTCTTTAGATGCAAGATTGGGAATACAAAAATTTTCTATATATGTTGGTGTATAAGTATAGTAGCCACCCCTCATTACAGAAGCAGTTTTTGTTATATACCACCACATTAAATTAGAATTTAAGATAGCTAACAAATATTTATAGTCTAAAGATGAATAGCTCACATTTCTAATTAAGCCAAATACTTTTGTATTATGATAAAATTCTCCTTTTTCATCATAAGTAAGTTGCGATTTTATACTCAAATAAGGCATAAGCAGCTTTGTAATTCCACCTTCTGAAATCCCTTGTGCTCTCCCAAACTGATACCATTTATCTGTATCAAATCTCCCATTTTCTCTTGCTCGCAAAACTTGTTCGCATTGTTTTAGATAGACATAACCTTTAGGGAAATGTGTTTGCAAATCTAGCTCGCTATACAAGTTCATTTTTTCTTTGCCCTTAGAATCTGCTTCTTTAAAATAGGGGAAAATCACTCTTAAATCAGATTCTAACTTTTCATAGCGATGAAAGCTACTACCCATTAACAAAGGCTTTGCAAAATCTGATTCAATCTCTACAATCAAATCAAGCTCTTTAGAGTAGCCTTTTATTAATCCTTTGGAAGATTCTTTGCATTGTTCTAAGAAATATACGCTATCTTTGCTCGTAGCAATCCCTTGAAACATTTTATGAAATATATCCTTAGCTGGGGTAAATTGTGCAATTTTCATTAAAATATTTTGCGTTTTATCACCAACTAGATTCCAAACTCTGGAATCTAAATCTTTGTGTGGGAATATCCTAAAATCCTCTTGGGTTATAGAATCTAGAAATTCTGTCATTTCTTGCTCTGTTTGAATCGAATCTGGAGATTTAATAAATTGTACATCTTTCGCTTGATGATTAAACCAATGCAAGGCTGTATAGGTACTTGCTTTAAAAACTTGAAAATCTCCAAAGTGAATGATTTTCGCGGCTTTATTTTTGACAAGATTTCTTAGCCCTTCTCCAAAATCTGCATTGAGCCATTTATGTGGCATAATAAAATTAATGGGCGCATTGGATTTTGCAATTTTTAATCCCATTTCGACAAATAACACATAAATATCATAATTTTTTGTTGCTGCTTGGTAGGATTTTTTGTATTGTTCTGAAATTTGTTTATTCAAACCTTGTATTCTAATATATGGCGGATTGCCTATCACCAAATCAAAGCCTAGAAAGTCTCCATTGCTATCGAGCACTTCAGGGAATGCAAATCGCCATTCAAAGGCATTTTTGTATTCTGCACCGCTTAGGGCAAGGGTTAGCTTTTTGCGCAAAGCTTGGATTTTGCCATAGGATTCTAATGCCCTCTCTTGCTCTTCCTCGCTCAAAGTTGGAGTGCCAAAAAGATTGAATTGCAAGGAGCTTAAGCCCTCTAGCAAGCTTGCATCATCAAGCAAATAATTGTTGAATTGTTTGATATGGGATTCTATCGCCTTTTCTAGCTCTCTTTTTGTCTTTGGGTCTTTGAGGGTTAGAGTAAAGGTTGCTTGAATTGTCTCAATCTGTTTTTCAATGTCTTTCTTGGAGATTGTCATCAAGTTTTGGTCGGCATTTTTGTATTCAAAAACAAGTTTTTTGTATTGCTCAATTTGGAAATTGATATTTGGAATCGTGCGCAGTGAATCGCTAAGATTAAAGCGAGAGATGAGGCTATTCCCACACTTGATATTAATATCAATATTGGGCAGTGTCTCTAGCCTTTTGTTTGGAATGTCTTTATAATAGCTATATTTGAGCAGCTCAATCCAAAGGCGAAGCTTTGTAATCTCGCATGAGTTGGGGTTAATATCTACACCAAAGAGGCAGGATTCGATGAGTTTGCGCTTGGCAAAGAATAATGCCCTTTGAATCTTATGGGATTCGATATTATCATGTGCGGGCAGGGTGTAGGTAAAAAGCGCATTTTGGGAATCTCGTATCACGATTTCATCACGTAAGATTTCTAGCGTGATGTCTTTGATTCTGTTGTTGTTTTCATCACAGAGAATCCCGAGCTTGAACTTGAGTAAAATCAGCTCATTGAGTGCAGAGACAAGGAAATGCCCACTGCCCACAGCTGGGTCGCAGATATGGATAGAATCAAAGATTGCATTTGCTTGTTTATAGCCCTCTTTAGAATCTGTGAGCTTGTCGATTCTGTTTTTGAGTTCCTCAAGGTTTTGGCAATCCCAATTTTGATGTTCGTTAAACTTTTGCAACACGACTCTTTCTAGGCTCTGCTTACACATATAGCGCGTGATAAAGCTTGGCGTATAGAAGCTGCCCTCTTTATAGCCATTGAGCTTTTCAAAGACGAGCCCTAGCACGGCGGAGTTAATGAGTTTGTCAAAATTGATTTTTGTATGGTTTTGAATATCTTGTGCTGTGGTTGTGAAGTCATAGGCATGTAAAAATGCAAAGAGATATTCTAAAAGCGGCAAGGTGGAATCTTTGGTTTGGGCATTGAGATTGAGAGAATTGCAAAAGTTTTTGTCTTTGTAGAGAATGGAATCGTGATAGAGTGTTAGGGGCTTGGATTCAAGTAGCTTGATTTCTTTGCCCTCAATCTCAAGTGCTGTTTTTTCAAAAAGGCTCGAGTTGAGATAGGGAATCTGTGCTAAAACTTTGGGAAGATTTGCGTCCCGATTCTCCTCTATCTTTGCCAAAATATCAAAGAATAGGGTATTGAGGGTTTGGAAGTCTTTTAAGCATTCTAAATCTAGGAATGGTTTTTCGATATGCTTGAAACTTAGTAGCATCGATTCTAAGAGACGCAAGAATAATAGGCGGTTGTTCCACGTGGTCAGCAAAGAAAAGAGAGTCTCAAAGTCTTTGTCTCTCTCGAGCCCAAATGTGGAGCATATAGAATCAAGGAATGTATTTTGCGTTTGGCTCGGCAGAATGAGCACTTTGCCATTCTGTGAGCTTTCTTTGAGCCCCAAAATATAGAGCAATTCATTATAGAAATCTTGGTTTAGAGTGTTGGCGTCAAGATAGGTCTTGCGCTTGAGTAGCACTTGGGGGCTTAAGACTTGGTAGAGGAGCGGGAGGATATGATGAGATTCTTCAGCTGAAGCTTTAGAATGACAAGCTAGGTTATCATATTGAGCGTTTGTAGAAAGTGAAACGTCTCTTTTGCTGGGTGGTTTTATCCTGTTATGTTGAGGCAAAGCCGAAACATCTCTTTTTTGGATTGTGCATGATTGGGATTCTTCACCTGCTAACGCAGGTTCAGAATGACAAAGCGATTCAGAATGATAATTTGCAAGGTTTGCAAGCATAGAATCCTTAAGCCGAAAATGCGTGTATTTTAACTCCATATCAAGATTGGGCAAGAGATACTTAAGCTCCTCATAGAATCTTTGCGTGCTTGCGTCATTGCCTTCTTTGTGCTCGCAATTTTTAAAAGCCTTGAGAATCGCCTTGTCTTTAGCAAAAGGCGCATAAACTTTTGCGTCTATCAGATAGAAATCCTCTGTGTTTGTCAAAACAATATGCGTCACGTTATTGTTGCCATTTGTAAGAGTTTCGCGCAAAAAGTAGAGAATGGATTCATAAAATGCTTTAGATTCGAGGTTTTGCGCATCGGGCTTCACAAACTCGTGCACATTGCTGCTCTTTTTGACTTCAAAAAGCACTTTGGGCTTCGAATCGTCATAGATTGCTAAGTCGATTCTATCTCTCGTATTGCAATCATAACCAAAAGTTTGGCTCAAAAAATCGCGCAAACGATTCTTTTGGTGCTCCTCTGATTCACTCTTAGAATCCGCAATGCTTGCCATATATGATTCTAGCCTCTGCCCAAACTCCTTGAGCTCGCCTTGCGGGGGAGAAAGCGGGCTGAAGCTTTGCACAAAATCTTGCAATGCAATATGGCAATAGCGCATGGTTCCTCCCGCTTTTTGCCGCATTCTATCACACACACGCTTTAAGGGCGCTTAAACATAGCGTTGCGCATGTTGCTGCTTGCGTCTATTCCTCCAATAAAAGCGACACTCTTTGACGCTATTCCACAAGCTTCAGCCCCACAACGGCAAAGATGATGAGCGCAATAAAAAAGAGCTTCTTAAAACTCTTGCTTTCACCAAAAAAGAGAGTGCTGACCGCCACGCCCCCCGCTGCGCCGATTCCTGTCCATATCGCATAGGCTGTTGCCATCGCGATTTCTTGCATGGCAAGCGAAAGAAAGCTAAAACTAAGAGCAAATTGAATAAACATTCCAAGCAAAAAAATCTTTGCCCCACTTAGGCTGTATTTTTTGAGTGTTATCACACCCACGATTTCTAAACAACCCGCTAAAAGTAAATAAACCCAACTCATTGATGTTCCTTTGTGTTTTGAATATTCTGTTGCGATGTGGCATTGTGTTCAAAACCCATTTCTTGACTGATTTTATCCAGCCCCATATCTTGTGTCAGCTCGTCTACTAAAGCTTGTTCTTGTGCTTCTTCTTTTTCATTTGATGAGAGTTTTAGCCCGATAACTCCGATGAGCAGCAATAAGATGAGCCCGATTTTGAGCAGCGAAAAAGGCTCGCCAAAGACGAGGATTTCGGCAAGTGCGAGCCCCACTGTGCCGATACCGACAAACACGCTATATGCGACACCGATTTCTATTTTGCTTTTAACCGCCAAAGCCATAGCAACAAACGAGAACAAAATCCCGATTCCTGTGAGTGTATAGAGTAAGAAATTGTCCGCATATTTGAGCCCACTTGCCCAAAAACATTCGACTATTCCGCCAGCGACAATAAGCCACCAAGCAAGGTTTGTGGAAATTTTCATTATGAATCCTTTAGAAACAAAATTTGGATAAGGCAATGCCTTTGTGAAACAATGAGATTTACGAAAAAATGGGGTGAGAATCAGAGCAGAACGAGATAGGAATACGAGCGGAACAAGACATTTGTGTTTGAGGTGCGGATATGAGAGTGGTGGCGAGGCATTGGGATTGCGCGATGAGCGCAAGAGCCATAGCGACAATGGCGCAACCAACGAAACGAAAGCATCAAATCTCCTTTGTTGTTTGTGGCATTATAGCATCATTTTGTGCAAACTCTGCATTTTTGTTTAATGCCCCAGAATCCGCGATGTCAGCCAGACGGATTCTAGCCCGACATCTTTTGACGCGCTATCTCTTATCAAACGCGCTTCCTGCAGAATCGCTAAAGTCTGCTGCTTTCCCTGCATAAGATTCTGTGGCTTTGATGTCCTCACTTACCCATTTTATCTTATTGTTTGCGCTTGTAAATGCCGCTTCGCCCATAAAAAGACTAAAGGGTGGCTTTGGATTGCGTGAGACTTCATGGAGAATCTCCGCAAACTTCTGCGGATTGCCCGCTTGTTTGCCGCTATAATTTGCGCTTCTATCCAAAAATGCTTTGCGCCTTGCGTCATAGGTAGAGACTTGCATTGCACTTTTAACCATACTTGTGCCCAAAAACTCCGTGCGGAATCCTGCTGGCATTACATTAATCGTATGGATTCCATATTCACTTACATCAAGGAGCAATCCCTCACTTGCGCCTTGATACGCCGCGTCAAAGGCTAGGGTGATGTAGCCAGATTCTGCTAACTTTTGCGCGTATAGCCCCGCGACTTGCTCTTTTACACCTCCATTGGGGTGGGCTACGATGATAGCTGCAATCTTTGCCTTAAGGTCAAAATCACTTGGCAAGTAGAGATTTGCGGCGATTTTTAGCCCTCTGCTTGTGTAAGTTATGCTTTTGATATTGACTTTACCTTTTTCGTTTTTAGCAATTGCGCTCTCATAGACCAAACCAAAAGGATTCTTGAGCGCATTTGTCTTTGCCTCTTTGCTAGGATTTGTGATATTTGCTTGCATGACTCCTCCTTGTGCGAATGTGAATGTTTGTAGGCTTAGTGCCAAAACAATGCCACATACAATACTTTTTTGCATTTATGCTCCTTAAAATTTCTCTTTATGAATCTCAATCAAAAATTTTGCGGTTTGGGGGTCTTGATGATTCAAAAACAAGCTTTGTTTATTATCAAGCCCCGCAATGGTTTGCATATCTTGCTCACTTAAGTTAAAGTCAAACACGCTGATATTTTCAATCATTCGCTCTTTATTTGTCGTCTTTGGAATCGCGATAATCCCTCTTTGAATCTGCCAACGCAAAATGACTTGTGCCACACTTTTATTATATTTTTTGCCAATCTCGCTTAATGTGGGATTGCTAAACATATTGTTCTTGCCCTCGCCAAAAGGTGCCCACGATTCCATAGCCACACCATATTCTTGCAAGACTTTTTGCGCTTCAAATTGCGCGTGGAGCGGGTTGCATTCTATTTGATTGAGCGCGGGCTTGACTTCGTTATTCAAACAAAAATCCGCGATTCTATCGGGGTAAAAATTACTCACACCAATGGCTTTGAATCTCCCCTCTTTATAGAATCTGCTTAACGCTCTCCACGCACCATAAGTGTCATTAAAGGGCTGATGAAGCAGCATTAAATCCACATAATCTAAGCCTAGTTTGCGCAAAGATTCCTCACACGCCTTGAGTGCCTTTTCTTCGGGATAATTGTTAATCCACAGCTTTGTTGTAATGAAAAACTCCTCGCGCTTTAGCCCGCCATTGAGGGCAGTTTTAACCGCCGCGCCCACCCCCTCTTCGTTGAAATACGCCTGCGCTGTGTCGATGCTGCGGTATCCCACGCTGATTGCGTCCTCTACGCATCTTTGCGTTTCTTTGGGTTCTACTTGAAATACTCCATAGCCTAAGATAGGCATTTTTACGCCATTGTTTAAAGTGATAAATTCCATTGTGTCTCCTTTTGTGTGTTGTGTTGAATCTGCGCCGCTAGTGCCCGCTGCTGCGCCCTGTGTGCCCCAATTTTGGGCGGCATTTTTGCTTTGGTTCGAATCGCAACCTTGCAATCCCAAAGCCCCCGATAAACCCATCATGCTACTTGCAATGCCTAATACTGCGCTGCTTTGCAAGAGTTTGCGTCTTTGTTTGTCCATTGTTCTCCTTTGATTCAAGATATGAGCATGATAAAGCATAACACCTAGTGTTTGTCAAGGGGAAAACTCGAGCAAACCATGTTTGCCTGCAAATTTCCCTTTTGGAATCGCGGCACCGTGCCGCGAAAATCATCGCTCGCAAAAGTCATTTTATCAAATTTCCCTGCCAAAAGCCCTTGCCCAAAAGGCGAAAAAGGGACTACGTGATAGATTGAGTCATTTGTTCATAAAATTCCTTTAAATGACAAACTTAAGCTTTGTTAATGCCTAAATTTTTCTCTCCAAAAACTTTTTTGGCAACAAAAACCGCGTTGAGCACTCGCGGGAATCCGATGTAGGGAATGCACTGCACAAAGGTTTCGATGACCTTCTCGGGCGCGATTCCGACATTGAGTGCCGCATTGATATGCACCTCGAGCTGCGGTTCGCAACCGCCCGCAGTGAGCAGGCTCGAAAGCGTGATGAGCTCACGCTCTTGGAGGTTCAGCTCGCCGCGCGTGTAGATGTCGCCAAACGCAAACTCGATGATGAACCTGCCCAAATCGGGCGCGATATTCGCGAGGCTGTCGATGACCTTTTGCCCCGCTTCGCCGTCAATCGCTTGAAGCTGTGCAAGCCCTCTGTCAAATCGTGTCATTGTCTCTCCTTTATTTGATATTTGTTTTTGCTCGTGCGCGTCCAGCGTGCCAAACGCGCTAGAGCCCAAAGCGAGCGCGAGCGCTTCGCGCAACACCTCGCGTCTCTTGTTGTCGCAGGCTTCATTTTGCATTGTTGTCTCCTTTTTGCTTCCTTTTGGTTTGGCATTGCTGTTGCAGAATCTTCTTGCATTCGCCAAAACTGCGCGGTTTGTAGTTCGCACTCCCGTTTGTGATGAGCTCAATATAAAGATTTTCTTTATATTCAAGCATCGCAATTGCCTCTTGTAGCTTCGCAATCTCGGCGAGATTCTGCGCCTTTTGGCTTTGGATAATCCCAAGCCGTTCTTGCAGCGTTGAATCGCCCTTGTCGGCGAGGTTTCTGTAATGTGCAATGTCTTTGATGCTCATTCCAAGCTGGCGATAGAGTTCAATCCAACAGAGCCAATCGACATCTTGCGCGCTAAAAAGCCGCACGCCATTTTTGTCTTTGTAGATATGCGGGAACAGCCCCTTGTCGAGCCAAAAACGTATTTTGCGCGAGGGAATGCCACTTTTGCGTTCCACCTCGATAATCGTGTATGTCATCGTGCCACCTTTGTGTTGTGTATGCGCAGTTTTATCGCCGCCCCCACGAATTTTTGGGCGCTGACAAACCACAGGGCATATTATAAGCCCTGACACTTGGTGTTTGTCAAGGGGTTGGTGCAATTTTGTGGTTAGGGCTAGAATATGTAAAAATTTATAGATTTTTAAGTCTATTTAGGCTATATTCTTTTTAGGCTATATTCTTTTTAAGGAGTTGGGTATGCGCCGCAAAGATAAAATGCAAGATTCGCATAAGGCGATAGAAATCATGCAAAATGCTGCCTATTGCGTTTTGAGCGTTTCACCCTCAAGTGTTTGTGGTTTTGAGCCAGACAAAAAGGCATACAAAGAAAATGGTCATTTAGCCGAAGACTATCAAATCTTTAGCATTCCTGTGTCATTTGTCTATGATAATCATCAAATTTTTATCCACACAGCAAAGGCAGGACGTAAGATGAGCTTTTTAAATGATGGCTCGCTCGTCTGCTTAGTCTTTGTCGGGCACGTGCAAGTACCCGAGCTTTATAATCGCGAAGAGTTAGAGCAACTTGCACAAACCGAGCCCAAAAAACTTGGCAGCCATGTTTTTACGACAGGGTATGAAAGCGCGATTGCGTATGGGCGAATCTTTGCATTGCGTGATAAAGAATCTCAAGATAGGGCGATGATGTTGCTTTGTCAAAAATATATGCCCGATAAATTGGATTTTGTGCAAATGTCGGTGGATATGTCGCGCAAGCATTTAAATGTTTATGCTATCAAACTTGAACACATCAGTGCTAAGGCAAAATATTTTAATGCTTAAATTATGTGAGGAGAAGTCAATGCAAAATATTGGTCAAACAAAGGGGAAGAATGCATGCGCACAGAACAAGAAGTTTTTAGTCTAATCCTAGATTTTGCGAAGAATAATGAATCGATTCGTCTTGTAACACTTGAAGGCTCAAGGGCAAATCCGAATATCAAAAAAGATATATTTTGCGATTATGATATTTCGTTTTTCTTAGACAAGCAAAGTTTGCAGAATTTTAAAGATGATACAAACGATGAATGGCTAAAAGTCTTTGGCAATCTATTGATGATTCAAAAACCAGAATCAATGGAGCTCTACCCACCAGATTTAAAAGAGGGTTGGTTTAGTTATCTCATGCTTTTTGATGATGGCGTGCGGATAGATTTAACGCTCATTCCGCTTGAAGACGCAGAGTTTTATAAAAATAATGAACGTCTCATGCACGTTTTACTTGATAAAGACCATCGGTTTGATAGCGTACTTCCCGCAAGCGATTGCGCTTTTTATATCAAGCCCTTAAGCAAACAGAGTTTTTTAGATTGTTGCAATGAATTTTATTGGTTGTATGTTTGTACCCTAAAGGATATTTTGCGTTCCGAAGTTTTGCTTGCCAATGCACATCTTGCGATGATGAGAGAGGGGCTCTTGATTCTGCTTTCGTGGTATGTGGCAATAAAACAAAATAATTTTTCTTTTTCGCTTGGCAAAGAACATAAATTCTTGCCCCGATTCCTTGCGCCAAAAGAGATACAAAAACTCTATGCCTGCTATCGGCTTGGGGGCAAGAAACAGGCGAAGAAAACGCGCAAGTATCTTGAAAGGTTTTTTGCCAAAATCGCGCAAAAAATAATGCGCTCTCGTTTCAAGCAAGATTTTTCAAGCTTGCCCTACCGCGCAGGGGCAAAAACGTACGCCAAGATTCTAAAACGCTTACAAAATGGCAATGCATAAGTTAAAGATTACGATTTTTCCACGAGTTTGCGAATCTCTTCTCTGACAAAATCGAGATTGCTATTTGTGAGAATCGGAATCAAAGAATTGATTGTGTCAATACTTTTGTCCCACCACTTAAGCCGCAGCAATAGCGAAATCAGCTCATCATCAAATCTCTTTTTAATCATTCTCGCAGGATT
This sequence comes from uncultured Helicobacter sp., assembly GCA_947177485.1. Classification (GTDB taxonomy): domain Bacteria; phylum Campylobacterota; class Campylobacteria; order Campylobacterales; family Helicobacteraceae; genus NHYN01. Next base: position 33,030 of record CAMWUR010000013.1, on the reverse strand, counting down.
TCCAACCACAATTGCATAAGGCGCAACATTGCCACCCACGACACTATTTGCACCAATAATCGCGCCATCGCCGATTTGAACGCCCGGAAGTATCGTTGCATTTTGACCAATCCAAACATCATTACCAATGATTGTATCGCCTCTTAAGGGCAAATCGCTAGGCGAGGGCGCTTCCATATCCCAACCCTCAAAGATATAAAAAGGAAAGGTACTTACGGCATTCATCTGATGATTTGCGCCATTCATAATAAACTCCACACCCGCAGCGATTTGACAAAATTTGCCGATAATAAGTTTGTCTCCATTAAATGCGTAATGGTGGCTGATATGCCGCTCAAAATCACTATCGCTAATGTATGTAAAGTCCCCCACGATAACATTTGGATTCTTTATGATGGGCTTGACATAGCAGACATAATCCACGCCCTTAATTGGAAAGGGATTATTTGGATTGGGCGTCATTCCATGTTTCATATTTGTCTCCTTGTGTGTTCAATTATAAGGCTGTCAAATCTTTTGCCACAAGCTCGGCTTGTTCTATGACTCTATCCACCGCGATTTTTTGCATATCTGGCGGATAGCCATATTCTTTAAGCACTCTTTTAACCGCTACTCTTAGCTTCGCTCTCACAGATTCTTTGTGCTGCCAATCTAAGCTGACATTTTGCCTTAGAGTTTGAAAAATCGCTATGGCAAGTGCCTTTAGCTCACTCTTACTCATCACTTCTTTTGCACTTTTGTTTTGAGCAATCGCCTCATAAAAGGCAAACTCGTAATCTTTTAATCCCATTTCCTTTCTTTGCGTATCACTCGCAATGAGTTCTTTGCTTAGGGCGATGAGCTCCTCTATGGCTTCAACCACGCTAATAAGGTTATTTTGATATTTTTGCATTGTCTTTTGCAGTCGTTCTATCAAGCTTTTTGCAGAGAGTGTGGAGCTAAGACGCGCACTTAATTCATCGTTTAAAAGCTTTTGTAAAGTCTGCAAGGCAAGGTTTTTGTGCTTATGGGAGGCAAGCTCGCTTAAAAACTCCTCTGAAAGGATAGAGAGATTGGGCTTTACAATCCCTGTGCTATCCAAAATATTCACCACTCCCTCGCTCACAATCGCATCATTAATGATTTGTTTAATCGCACTTTGCGGCACAAGAGATTTTCCCTCCTCCTCTCTTTCGTATTTTTTCAAAGTTCTTTTGATGAGGTCAAAAAACGCTACATCTTTTGCGATTTTCTCCGCTTCCTCGCAAGGTAGAGCCATTACATAGGATTTTAAAAGCCTCGTTGCATTATCCAAAAACCGCTTTTTGCCATTTTCTTGGGCTAGGATACATTCTAAAACTTGGGCGATAAGCTGAAGCTTCTCTCGCGCTTGTAGCGTAAAATATTCCAAATAATTAATCCCTTGCAGCATTTGGGCGGTAATTTCATAGTTTTCTTGCATTTTTTCTATGATTTTTGTCTTTTCTTGTATAAACGCTCCCTTGCCTCCGCTTTGGGTATAAAATTCTAGTGCGTTTTTTAACTCATTGGCAATTCCTAGATAATCCACGACTAGCCCCGCAGGCTTATCTTTATACACACGATTTACCCTCGCAATAGCTTGCATAAGATTATGCCCACTTAAGAATTTATCCATATAAAGCGTATGCAGAGGCGGCACATCAAAGCCGGTAAGCCACATATCGCACACGATAACCATTTGCAGTTCATCATCAACGCTTTTAAGTCTTTTGGCGATTTCGCTTCTTTGTGTCTTGCTCGTATGGTGTTTGGCTAAATGCGCACCATCGCTACTATTTGCCGTCATAATCACCTTTAACGCGCCTTTTTGATAGTCTTCACTATGCCACGAGGGCATAAGATTTACGATTATATCATACAAAGAAACGGCAATTTCTCGGCTCATACAAACAATCATCGCCTTGCCCTTTAACGCCTCTTGCCTTTTGCTAAAATGTTCCACAATGTCTTTTGCCACGACTTCAAGCCGATTTTTCGCCCCGACAATCTCGCATAGCCTCGTAGCTTTAGCATTGATTCTGTCTTGTTCCTCGCTCGCAACAAGCTTAGAATCGAGTTCTTTTAAAATCTCTTGTCCCTCCTCACTAAGCCCAATTTTGACCAACCGACTTTCATAATAGATTCCTACCGTGGCTTTATCCTCGACCGCCCTAGCAATATCATAAATATCAATATATTCTCCAAACACGCGCCGCGTGTCGGCGTCTGCTTTTTCAATCGGCGTGCCACTAAAACCAAGATAAGTCGCATTTGGCAGCGCGTCTCGCAAATATTTTGCATAGCCATAGCGCAGCTGCGCCTGCTCATCAAGCCTCGCCTCGAATCCATATTGACTTCGATGTGCCTCATCGCATAAAACGAGGATATTTTCTCTTTGACTTAAAAGCTCGAAGCTTTCATTTTCACTCCTAAACTTCTGAATCGTGCTAAAAATAATGCCCCCACTTGCCCTTTTGAGTTTGGTTTTTAAATCCTGTGTGCTTGTTGCGAGAGTTGGTTCTGTGCGCAAAAGTTCCTTTGCCTTTGCGAAAGTCTCAAACAATTGCTCATCAAGGTCGTTTCTATCGGTAATAACAAGCAAAGTAGGGTTTCCAAAAGTCGCAATCGCCTTTGCGCTAAAAAACACCATCGTGAGACTTTTGCCACTTCCTTGCGTGTGCCACATCACCCCGCCTCTTTTGTCCCCACACATCGCGACTTTCACAGATTCTATTGCCTTTTGCACAGCATAATATTGATGATAGGCGGCGAGTTTCTTAATAATCCGCGTGCTAGATAAGCCCGATTTGTCGTTAAAAGTTTGCTTCTCAAACACGATAAAAAAACGTAGAATCTCTAAGAGTGTGCGCGGCTCTAACGCAGCAGACATTCCTAAGGGTAGGGCTTGCTTCTCGTTTCTCCAGACCATAAACCGCGCAATGTCCGCACTTAAGCTCCCAATTTTGTGATTTAGCCCATCACTTAGCATACAAAGCACATTAGGGATAAACAAAAAGGGAATCTGCGCCTTGTAAGTTTGAATCTGTTGAAACGCACTTTCCAAAGTCGCATTGACATCGAGCGGATTTTTGAGCTCACACACGACCACAGGCAAGCCATTGAGAAACAGCACGACATCGGGACGTTTGGGCATCGGCGCGGCAAAATGGAGCTGATTGCACGCAAGCAAGGAGTTGTTAGAGGGATTTTCAAAATCCACGAGGCGCAAGAGAACGCCGCGCGTCTCGCCCTCGAAAAACACTTCAAGCGGGATTCCATGCGTGAGATAAGCATGACATTTGGCATTTGCCTCCATAAGCTCCTCGTTTTCAAGGGCTTTGAGCTTTTGCAATGCCTCGCTAATAAGCCGCTCTTGAGATTCTATGCTTAGGGCAAGATTGCACGAATGCCTAGAATCTGCCCCAAAGTTAATCTGCCACACCGATTCTCTAAATTCATTCTCGAGTATCCACTCCCCGCTTTTACGCTCGATTTCCTTGCCACTTTTGCAAGTGTATCCCGCATTTGCCAAATGCTCGAGGAGCAGGGATTCTATGGCTTTTTCGTTGAGGCTATCGGTTTGCATGTTGCGTCCTTTCGTTGCGTGGTGATTCTGGAAGTGTGACTTTAGTCGCACTTCCGATATAGTCGATGATTACAATAAATCATATTTCCCATAAAATCTCTCTTCACTTTTTAGCCCAACTTTTAAAGCATTATGGGCAATATAACGATAAGTTAGTTCAAAATGTTTTTGGTTGCGTATGGCTTTATCATAATATCCTTTCTCCCAAAATTTCCCTTTAAAACCTAATTGCTTATTGATAGCTTTTGCGCTAATGCCCTTAAGTTTTTTGATAATCAAGGCAAGGGATTCTTTTTGTCTAAAGAGAATATGCAAATGATTAGGCATAATGCAAAAACAAGCGAGCTCATATAAAATAGAATCGAGCGATAGCAAAAACTCATAAAGATATTGGAGAATCTCTCCGTTCAAATAATTTCCCTTAAGCGATAAATCCGCATATTCATCTTTTTTGAATTGCTCCTTTGAAATATCCTCATCAGCGATAGAGAGAAATGCTTCATCAATAGAATCTTGCGTGCGTATAGTAACAAACTGCCAATATCCCACGTGGTCAATATGCGGGAGGTTAGTATATTTTTGAATCACCAATTCCATTGCCTACCTTTTTGGAGGTGCGACTTTAGTCGCACTTATGATTTACCTCATTAATCGTTTTCAATATTTCTTGCACCATGTTTTTTTATATCTTTACTCGATTATATCGATTATTTTTATATTTGTCCTGCAAAGGATTTTTCAATAGTTCCCTTTTCCTTTCGTTATTGCCATCTCGTTTGAGTGCGACTAAAGTCGCACCTCCAAAAGCTAGGGAATATAGAAAATACACAATTCCCCAACATCGGAGGTGCGAATTGATTCGCACAAAGCCCATGTTCTGTCCCAAAAGCTAATGCAATACTTCATCTAGCATCGCCTTTTTGAAATCCTCAAAGTTTTCATATCGCTCTACTTCTCCATTTCGCACTTCTCTAATGGCTTCCAAAAGCTCATCGCTGGGCTCTTTTTGCTCCGTGATTTTTATCATAGAATCACAAGCTTTTGCCATACTCCTGACCGCCTCTGCAAAGTCTTTATTAGCATTTTTGATAATAAGTGTCATTGTTTGCTTCTTGCTATGATTTAACTTGTCTAATTATAGAACTCGATTCGTCTTTGAAAGGATTGTCATAATCAAATAAAGTAATTTCTTGACTTTGTGTATTTGGTGCTAGCTTATCTATTTCTTTTTTCAATATTATAGGATATTTTTTAAAGATATTTTTAATATCACTACAAGATAACCATTCATTATTCCATAATGATGTTTCACATTTTTCTCCCGCAAAAATACTAGCAACTTTTTGACAAATAGGTTCGGTAAAATTTTTATAATCAATTTTTTGTTTAATAATAGCCCTCTGTAACCAAATTTGCATATACGAATTATTATAAATCCCTTCAAGTTTCTGTATTGATTTGTTGATAGATGTTTTTTTATTTATCTTACTAAATAAAATCCCTAAAATAGCCATTATATGCGGATAAACTCTTGGGTTTAATGAAACTATATTTATTAAAATAGCAACCAAAACTTCTTTATTTTCTTTGCTTAAATTCATTTTAAATAAAGATTGATATTTTTTATTGTTATCTTGAACATTTGATATTTTATAATTTAAATCCTTTAATAATTTGTCTAAAGCTTTAGTAAGTGTTCCACTATTTTCATATTCTAAAGAGAATTGGTGCAAAATCAAAAGTTGTTTTTGTAAGGTGCTTTGTTCCTTTAAAATTGGCTCTATAAAAAGCCACCTTAATTTATCTTTTTTAATAGAGCTTTGAATAACATTTTGTGAAGCAATCGTTTTGCTTGGGTTGAGCTTTAAACCTGTCTCTGCAAGAATTTCTGATAAATTCTTTAAGATAATTTCTGCATTTTGTGGGTTATTGACAAAAATTCTATAATCATCTCTATATCTTATAATCTTAAAATTTTTAGATTCAATTTTTTGCTTTCTTATTTTTTCTGTTAATTGCTTATCAACATAAGCTAAAATAATCTCTGCTATAAAATCCATTAAAACTGAACCTTGAGGGATTCCATTTGTTTGCCCATAGGACATTTGCATGACATATTTATCAATTGTATTGCCCAGCAATAAGAGCTTGTCGTTTTTATTTTCTTTAGCCATTTTTTTAGTATGTAAAGCCCAAGCAATAGAATGCGTATAGATAGACGGATAAAAATTTGTTATATCTGTATGGAATAAATAATCAAATTCCAAACTATATTTTATCGAATCTTGTTCAATACGATTCCACCATTGCAAAACTTGTTCTGCTTTGTTTGATTGATTTGTTTCTGATACAACAGGAATACTAAAACATTTCACATAATCGCCCTCTCTAAGTGTCCTAAATTTTTTTTGAATATATTCCCAATTTTTCTCTTCTGTAATTTCTCTAACGAGATAAACATATAATACAGGGTGTATCAATTCAAAAGGACGCCAATCATACTTAGCATTCTTGTTATTAAATAGCTTATAATTTACATTTTCGCAATCTTGAGGCTTCTTTGAGCTTGAGTAAATCTTATTAATTTCATGATGTCCAGCTTCAATCTTATTATTTATTGCATTGAGTAAAGCACTAAATTTTATGTAAGGTGGTAAGTCAAAATTACAATAACTTTCTTCTTCCAGAAAAAATTCTCTAGCTTTTTTCGCATCAAGTTTTAAGATGCTTTTTTGCATAATTTTCACACCTCCATTTTTTCATTTAGAATTTTTGCTAAGAGCATATCCCGCATTGATTGCAGATTCTGAATCTGCTTAGCATTATTGTAGATTTTATCAAAATAAATCTTTACGCAAGAATGAAAATCTTGCAATTCTTTATCAGTAGGTTTTAGAATTGCCATATTTGAGAAATCTGTTGTATTCAGATTAGCTGTTGCTGTTCCGCCACTTGCCATAGCTTGCAATTCATCAAAAGATTCTTTCATAAAGCAGTATAAAAAATATCTAAAATATTCTTTGTGTGGAACAATAGAATTTATTTGTTGATTTGTTTGAGATTCTAAAGCATTCATAGAAACTACGCCAACGGTAGCAATGCAGCTTACGCAAATACTTAAAGGTGGCAATGTTTTTGTGTGTTGAGACGAAAAACCTTTCTGTGTAAGAGTATCAGCTGTTTTAAAAACGAAAGTTTTATTGTGCATATCAGGAATTTTAATAAATGGTATTTTGCCATTAAAATATTCTTTTTGAATTTTTGTTGGGGTTTTACCACAAATTATTTTTCCATAATCCCCCAATTTTCCTATTTCCCAATGTTCATTATGTGCGACTGAAGTCGCGCCTCGGTTATGTTGCTCATTATTTGGAGGTGTGTTTTTTTCTACAACTAGAAACTTTTCTTTGTCATATTGAGGCAAAGCCGAAATATCTCTATGCGATTTTATATCAATAGATTCTTCACCTGCTAAAGCAGGTTCAGAATGACAATTGCAAGCTTGCCCAGCATGACAAGGGGCATTGGGATTTTTGGGATTGTCTATAAAGGTATGGCGAAAGAGAGTGAGGGCGAGGGATTCTAGGGTTTTGTTTTGGCGATGAAGCAAATCTATCTTATCGTCCAAACTACTTAGAATCTCCGCGATTTTACGCTGTGTCTCGAGGGGCGGGAGTAACCAAGTTGTTTGTGATAGAAAATTCCAATCTGCTCGGGGCATTCTTGTTCCCTTAGAACTAGAATATGACAAATTTATCAAAGTTTTATTCGCAAAAAAATAAAATAAAAATGTTTGGTCTATATTTTGTTTTGCTCTAATAACCCAAATATCAGTGGAACAAATACCTTTAAATTTAGCTTTAATAATTTTTCTAAAATAAGGTCTCAATTTCCCAAAAAGAATATCATTTTCTTTAAAAATATATTTGTTACTGCTAATTTCATTAGAATTTCCGATGCCGCACAATCTTAAAGAATCTGCTGCAATGTGTTCAAGCCCTATATATTGTTTCTGTTGTTCTCCTCCTACTTTCCAAATATCTGTTTTTATCTCCGCCACTTCCCCCAACCTGACCTCTTGCCATTGCTCTTTATGAAGCGATTCAAAGAAATGAGAATGAAATGGCACAATTGCAGTCGCGTGTTCTTTGTGGCTGTGCGTTGTTATGCCCATTGTCGCCCCTTTGGCTATAATGTTTTTATTCATTTTCTGCCTTTGTTGTCATATTGAGCTTGTGAAACAAGCGAAATATCTCTATTAGATTCTTCGCTTCGCTCAGAATGACAAGATGGGGTTTTAGAATGACAATCGGATTTTTGAGATTCTTCGGCTAAAGCCTCAGAATGACGAGTTGAGGTCATTTTGTCATATTGAGCATTTGAAAAATGCGAAATATCTCTGTTGGATTTGTAAGATACTTCGCCTAAAGGCTTAGTATCACAAGAGGGATTAGATTCTTCACCTGCTAAAGCAGGTTCAGAATGACAAGGGGTATTGTCATACTGAAGCAAAGCTGAAGTATCTCTAAACAAATAATCATATAAGTCAAGCCATTTTGGATTAATTGAGTGAATAAGATTCTCCTTAAATTCTCGCTTTTTGCCCTTAAGATATTTTTCTCTCTCAATGGCTTGATTAATGTTATCAAAGCTTTCAAAATATACAAGTTTTTCACAATTATATTTATCACTAAAGCCTTTTGTTAAATGATTTTTATGTTCATAAATGCGTTTTTGTAAATTGCTTGTAACGCCGATATAAAGGGTTGTGTTGTTTTTGTTGCTCACCATATAAATAAAGGCTGGATATTTCGAAAATGCGATTTGATTTTGGGTCAAGGCGATAGGAATGTATTGAGATTCTTCCCTTTCGTTGCACTCAAGGTCAGAATGACAAGTTAAGCTAGCTTTGTCATATTGAGCTTGTGAAACAAGCGAAATATCTCTATTAGATTCTTCGCTTCGCTCAGAATGACAAGGAGAACTTTTGTCATCTTTGCTAATGAGGGTGAAATCCTTGCGGATTGCACGGGTATTTGAAAAATGCGAAATATCTTTTACATAAAGCAAAACACCCTGCGCATCAATCTCGCTTTTAAGTGCATTATCTGCCTTAGCATAATCCACAATATCCACGAAAAAAGGGAGGTTAGAATCCTCAAATTCTGCTTTGATTTTGGCAATGAGCCTAATGTCAATGTCGCCTTTTAGGGTAATATCCACATCGCTCGTTGGTTTGAATGTCCCTCTTGCGCGTGAGCCAAACAAAATGGCATGCGTGATTGCCTGATGTGGCGTTAGAATCTCTTGGATTGTCATCAAATGCCTTTTTGAAAGTCCGCAATTCATAGGCGAGCCTTAAGGGTATCGTATAAATCCCGCACGAGCGGATAAAAATCCTCTAAAATATAGCGCACATTCTCATCAAGCGCGCTTTGTGTGTAGGTATGGCTTGTGATATTTCGCATGTCTAGTGCCTCTAGCAATTTTTTAAGAGTCCATATTCAAAAGCCTTGCGGACGCTTTCTTTTGGGCTTTTAACCATAAAGCCCTCGTTTTCTAGGAAATCTTTGAGCATTTTCCAACAAAGTTCTATGAGCACCTTAAATCTTTGGATAATGCCCTCTTTTTCGAGGTTTGAAAAAGCTCGATTTTCTTGCTCCTTGACTTCATTGAGATTCAAAAAGGCTCTTTGAAAAAATGCAAATCTTTGCTTCAATCGTGTGTTTGTCATCTGCGTAACTCACTATATGTATTGAATAGTTCCGCATGCATTTCTTTTGCGCTTGTGTAGGTTTTTAGTGTGCCTTTTTTGCGCTTCTCTTCTATTTCTTGCAATTGTAACAAAAGCTCTTTTTCAAGTTTTGTTGCTTTTGGTTTTTCGATTTTGCATTTGGCATTGATAGCTTTGCTAAGTGCCTTAATGGTCGGCACAAACTCCTCTTTTACATTCTCAAGTATTAAAGTCATTTTGTCTCCTTGTTTGTCATTTGTAGATGCCTCCACGAGAATCCGCATCATAAGCATAGATAAGGATTTGATTCTCTATGATTTCATACAGGATTCTATACTTGCCTACTCGCAGGCGATAACGGTTATCCCTACCTTGAAGTTTTTGAATATCAAGGGTATTTTTATAGGGATTTTGTGCTAGAATTTCCAATTTATCAAGCACCCTTTGCCTTATATCGCTATGTTTCGCAAGAAAGTTATCCACAATTTTGCTCGTTTGAATCTTATACATCAGCATATTTCCTTTTTAGCTCTTCTAGGCTTATGGTCTCGCCCCTCTCGAGCTCTTTGCGTGCCTTTTTCCATGCCTTATAATTTTCTGGCGTCTCTATCGTGTCTGGCTCAATGCTGCTGCTTATACTAAAGGGAATCTCGCCTGTTTTAAGCACCTTGTATGCAAACATTCTAAACGCTGTGCCTAAATCTAGTCCCATATCCTTAAGCATTGCCTCGAGCACTTCTTTGTCATTGCTGTCCATTTTGAATTTGATATTTGATGTCATTGTGTCTCCTTTATTGTTTTTCTCCACCTATTAGTGCAAGATTTGCCAAAATCCTTTGGTTGAGCTCTTGTTCCTCTTTGATTTGAGTTTCTAGCTCTGCTCTTAGACGCGTAAATTCACTCTCAAAGTCGAAGTTTTGCTCGTTTTCTTCTAGGCCCACAAACCTGCCCGGTGTCAGCGTATAGCCAAGCGCGGCGACTTCTTGCAGGGAAGCGGATTTGCAAAAGCCCTTGATGTCGGCATAAGGTGGGAGAGATTCTAAACTTTTAGAATCTTGCTTGGATTTTATAGGTTGGGATTCTTCGGCTAAAGCCTCAGAATGACAAAGGGGAGAGTCAGTATGGGAAACTGGATTTTTAGAATCTCCATCTTGTGGATTCTGCGCTTTTCTCCACGCGTGGTAAGTTTGGCTTATCTTTTGTATATCCTCATGAGTTAAGATACGATTTTTACGATTAATCAGCTCGCCACAATTGCGCGCGTCTATGAAAAGGATTTCTTGGTTTGTCTTAGAACGGCGAATAAACCACAGGCAAGCGGGGATTTGCGTATTTAAGAAAAGTTTGGCGGGGAGATTGATAATGCAATCGATTAGATTGGATTCTATCAAGTTTTTGCGGATTGCGCCCTCACCGCCCGTGTTGCTCGTTAGCGAGCCTTTGGCAAGCACGAACCCGGCAACGCCCTTTGGCGCGAGATGATAGAGGAAATGCTGAATCCACGCATAGTTTGCGTTTGTCGTTGGCGGGATTCCAAACTTCCAACGTCCATCGTTTGCGAGTTGCTCGCCGCTATAATCAGAATCGTTAAAAGGCGGGTTGGCAATCACAAAGTCCGCCTTTAAATCTTTATGCGCGTCATTTAAAAAACTCCCCTCGCTATTCCATTTGACTTGCGAAGAATCGATTTGTCGAATCGCTAGATTCATCTTTGCAAGTCGCCAAGTCGTTTGGTTGCTCTCTTGTCCATAAATTGAGATGTCGTCAATCTTGCCTTGATGACTTTGCACAAAAGCTTCGCTTTGCACAAACATTCCCCCGCTGCCACAACAAGGGTCAAACACGCGCCCCTTGTAAGGCTCTAGCATTGTGATTAAAAGCTCTACAACACTTTTTGGGGTGTAAAACTGCCCACCTTTTTTGCCCTCGCTTAGCGCAAACTCGCCTAAGAAATATTCAAAAATATGCCCTAAAATATCACTGCTTTGGGCTGTCTTGCCTCCTCCTTCTCCGCTTAAAGAGAGATTAGAGAGTAAGTCAATCAACCCGCCTAAGCAAATGGAATCTAAATTTTCTTTGGCATAGACTTTGGGTAAAACGCCCTTTAGGCTTGGATTTTCCTGTTCTATGGTTTGCATTGCAACATCTAAAAGGCTACCGATATTGCTTTGTTTGGCGTTTTCCATAATGTAACCCCACCGCGCCTTTGGGGGCACAAAAAACGCATTGTGTGCGAGGTATTCGTCTTTGTCCTCTGTGTCTCCGCCATCATTTTGTACTCTTTCAAAAATAGCTTGGAAGCTATCGGAGATGTATTTTAAGAAAACTAAGCCCAAAACGATATGCTTATACTCGGCGGCGTCAATGTTTTTGCGGAGTTTGTCGGCGGCGACAAACAGAGTCGATTCGAGTTTTGGCTGTGTTGCCACATCTTGCCCTTATGTCTATTTTATGATACTAAGCCTTTATGCCACATAATGACAGAGAGTGTCCAAGCCATAGGGGCTTGGAAACTCATCATCATGCGTTTGGGCATTTCCCATAGATTGCGTTATTATGATAGCATATTTTTGCCACAAAAGCAAGTTCAAGTTTGTAAATCTGGCTATCGCCCCACGCGCTTTGCCTGCTCTGGTGGGTAGCGGTCGCCAAGAATCTGTATTTTTGCAAGCTCTGCTTCAAAATTTTTCAGCTCTTTTTTGTGCCATTGAACCTGCAATGATTCAATGTTTTCACTTAAATGTGTTAGATTTGTCGTGCCAAAAAGTGGCACGACATAGGGCTTTTTCGCTAAAAGATAGGAAATTGCCATTTGAGCAGGGGTTGCATTGCCATTTTGAGCGGAAGGATTTTTGCCTTTACCAAATTCTCTTAGAAGTTCGACAATCTTATAATTTGCTGCCATTGTGTCATCTTGGTAACGTGGAAAGGTTGCGCGATTATCATTTTTTGGGTCAAAATCGCTATTTTTTCGTAACTTTCCACTTAAATATCCTCGTGCCAAAGGTGAATATGCCACAAAGCCGATTCCAAGCTTTTCTAATGTTGGGAAAAGTTCTATTTCAACATTGCGCCACATCAAATGATACTCACTCTGCACAGCTGTAATCGGGCAGATTTTGTGCGCCTTTTCTATCGTTGCTGCGCTTAATTCGCATACACCAAACCGAGCGACTTTGCCTTCTTTTATCAAATCTTTGACCGTTCCCGCAACTTCTTCAATCGGTGTTTGGGGGTCGAAACGATGTTGATAAAAAAGCGGAATCTGCTCGATATTGAGCCTTTTTAGGCTCTGTTCGCAAACTTCTCGGATACGTTTTGGTGAGGAATCCAAAATATCAGCATTTGCCCCAAACCCAAATTTTGTTGTTACAAAAACCTTGTCTTTATAGGGCTTTAGAATCTTGCCTGTCAAGATTTCATTACTATCTGGTCCATAAACTTGTGCTGTGTCAAAAAGTATGATTCCATAATCCACACATTTTGCAACAATCTCTGCTGCTTCTTTTTCGCTCAACACCTTGCTGCGGTGATAATTCAAGCCCATCAGTCCAAATGCAAGAGCAGAAACCTCAAAGGCATAGTCGCCTTTACCCAAAGTGCGCATTGGCATGATTTGCTTTTTAGAATCTGCTGCCAAAAGTGGCGAAGCACCTAAACTCAAACTTGCCCCTAGTATTGCCGCAACTTTCAAAAACTCGCGGCGATTGGTGGTGTGATTTTTCATTGTTTCTCCTTGAATCTAATTTACAGCCCTACGCTGTTTGCTGCATCACTTCCGGGTGCATATCTATCCCCTATGATAACAATCTTACTTAGCTCCTTATTTATCTCTTCTAGCTCGTTAAAGCTAAAGTGCAATAAACTTGCATTTAGATTCTCCTCTAGTCTGTGGATTTTTGTTGTTTCAGGGATTGGCACAACAAAGCTTTTATTGGAGAGAATCCACGCTAAAGAAACTTGCGCAATGGTAGCAGGTTTGCCATTGATACTTTTGCTCTGTGCTACTTTTTTGATAAACTCAATCACACTTTGGTTCGCTTCCATGGCTTCTTTGGTGTAACGTGGCATAGACGCTCGGAAGTCAAGGGTAGGGTGGAATTTCGTATCTTTGGTAAAATCCCCACCTAAAAATCCTCTATCAAGCGGAGAATAAGCGACAATCGTGATTCCTAACTTCTCGCAAGTGTCCATTATGCCATTTTTTTCTAAGTCGCGAAAAGCCATAGAATATTGACTCTGCATCGCCACAGGGGCAAAGACTTTGTGCGCCCTCTGTATTGTCTTAACTCCCGCTTCACCTAATGCCCACGCCTTGATTTTACCCATTTTGACTAAATCTTTCATCGTCTCTGCCACTTCCTCAATAGGCGTGTCAATATCCACTCTGTGTTGCGTATAAAGGTCAATGCAATCCCTCTGTAAGCGCTTCAAGCTCCCATCAACAGCACGCATAATGGACTTGCGGCTAGAATCTAGCTGCTGTTTGCCAAAGGGATAATAAAAGCCAAATTTGGTATTGATGATAATTTTGTCTTTATAGCCTTTTAAAGCTTCGCCGAGTAGCTCTTCATTTGTATGTGGTCCATACACTTCGGCGGTGTCAAAGAATGTATATCCCAAATCCACCGCTTTATGCAGCAGCTTAATCATCTCTTTTTTATCACGTGGCTCTCCGTGATTTGCGCTCATTCCCATACAACCTAAGCCGATTGCCGAGACTTTTAGCCCGCTTTTTCCAAGAGGACGCGTGGGTATATGATGAGTCTGTGTCATTTGATTTCCTCCTTGTGCATTGAGTAGGTTGATTCCATTTCCAAATAATGCTAAAGCCCCAATAAGCTTACTTGAAATTTTTAAAAATTCCCTGCGATTTTTCTGGTTCATTTTTTCTCCTTTGTGTTTGTGCAATTCTTCATATCGCAAGAATGAAATAAATCAACACCTGTTGCTATCATTTCATCATAGATGCTAATTTTCTTTTCTAGTATCTGTATAGTTTCATGGATTATTGCAAGTTGATTTTTAAGAGACTGCGCTTGTTTTGCAAGCATTTCCCGTCGCTCATGTGCCGTTTTCATTCCTTGTGTGAATAGAATCGCATATCTTTTGATGTCTTTGAGACTCATTCCCGTATTTCTTAGATAATTGACCCACATCACCCATTCGACTGCTTTTTTATTAAAGTATTTTACGCCATTTTCATCTCTATCTATCACAGTTTCAAACACTCCCTTTTTCGCCCAAAATCTTAGGGTGTGTGGCGAAATTCCTGTTTGTTTCGAGACTTCTATAATTGTCCAAGCCATCATTTATTCCTTTTATCAATTTTCATTAATCTAACTCTATCTCGAGAGTTCCTAGCCATTTTCTAACACTTCCCTTACTCTCTCCAAAGTTGAATCTGCGCCCTGTTTTAAAAATTGCATTCGGTGCAGACTTTGCCATATCGCGTGGAGCATTGCTCAAATCGCTGCCGCCACTTGTGCAAAACGGGATAATGATTTTGCCACTAAAATCATGCGATTCTAGGAATGTGTTGATGATATGTGGTGCGGTGTACCACCAAATTGGAAACCCGACAAATATTGTCGTATAATCGCTTATGTCAATACTATGGGCGATTTGTGGGCGCGAGGCTTTGTCTTTGCATTCCAAAGTGCTGCGACTTTGCTCATTTGTCCAATCCAAATCTGCTTTGCTATATGGCTCTTGGGGCACAATCTCATAAAGTTCCGCGTTGGCAACATTCGCAATGGTTTGCGCGATTTCTTTTGTGATTCCGCTTGCGCTAAAAAAGGCAACTAATGTTTTCAAGTATTCTCCTTATTTTAATTTTTCAATCGTTGGATTAAGTTTTGTTTGTAACTTTCTAGCTGGCTAGAATTAACACCCTCAAACACCAAAGGTTCTAGGTATTCCATACCGCAATGCAAGGCACTTGCTTTCATCGGTAAAAAGACATCTTTAAGCTCCACACCCACTCTACCATTTTTGCCATACGTGCTGCGCCCACCGCCTGCTGTGGAGACGACAAGCATTTGTTTGCCTTGCCAAAGTCCCGGTCCCACGCTGCCCCAAGTCTCGTTCAGATAGGCTTTTATCATCGGCGTGATATTAAACCAATGCGTGGGAAACAAAAAGACGATTCTTTGATGTTCGCGCGTGATTTGACGCTCTCTGTCGCCATCGATGGCGCGTGTGTCATAGCCATAAATTTGCTCGAGATTCCGCACTTCTACGCCTTTGACGCTCCTAGCAGCTTGCTCTAAGCCCTTGATAAATGTAGAATGCTCGGGATAGGGGTGCGAAACAATCACAAGTGTTTTGATTTTTGTTTCATCGGCAAAAGCACTTGCAAGCAAGATTAGGCTAAGTAGCAGCAATTTTTTCATTTTGACTCCTTCGTGTTTTTGTTTTCTAGAATCCACACATATTCTTCTATATGTTTCTTGCTCTCATTTCTATTGCTTTTAAAACGAGGATATGGGATTTTTTCAAAATAAACTTGACCTAATGGTCTTAAAACTTCATCTATTTCTACTTTTTTCATAATTCCTTCGCTATTGTAGCTCAAAACAAGATTGCGATAATTCTGATATTTTGCAATGCTTTCTAGCTCCATAAGCGCACTTTTTGCGTTACAAAAGGCACTTTTTTGATTTTTCCATTCTCGCAAACCAGCTACACCTTTGATTTGTGGATTATCATATCTAGCAATCGTTTCAATCAAATGATAATTAGGAGCATATTGTCTGTGATTGTAGGGTGGGTCGAGATATAGAATATCAAAATGTTTATTTGTATTACTAAAAATTTCTGTACTATTTCCATAAAAGCAAAAATGTGTTTTATCGCTGCATATCAATTCTATTTTTTTAAGCATAAAAGGTTTCAATGCCCGTTTGTCCCAATGTTTGCAAAATGCTGCATACACGCCAGCAACATTTGCAAAAAATGAAACAGATTCTATAAGCGTAGCAAGGAGAATAAAATATTCATTGTCATTTATGAGCCCCTGTTCCTTCCATATTTCAATCTGCATTCTAATGGCATCAATTTTTTGTGCGTTCTCATCACTAAAATACATTCTAGGCTGTGCTAAATCTTTGCTCCCATTCGGAGCATAGTTTTGGTAGATGAAACCCTTAATGCCACTTAAGGAATTGAGAAAATGTAGCACTATTTGGTAAGGATTTTGTTCATTTTCAAAAAGAGAATTTATTTTATTAATCTGTTGTATGCCCAAAGTATTTTTTAGATTATTGAATAGAGGCACTTGATTGTTTTCTATATATGCTTTTTGCAAACAATAGGAAAAATAAAGCATATCGCAGCTATAAATGCTAAAGCCTTGATTTTTAAAGAATTTTCCCACGCTTACACTTCCAGAAAACATATCACAAACACTTCGAATGTTTGGAGAATCTACAATGCAGTATTGTTTGATTATTTGATAAATCTTGGGTGCTAAGGATTCTTTGTTACCAATAAAACGCATTTGTGTCCTCCCTAGTAATTAAGGGTTGATAATTAGTAACAAGAACTTCCACAGTTTGAGATTTGTCTCTATATTTTGCTTGATAATTTGAATTTGTATAGTGAGTATGGATTGTATGGACAATATATCCGTTGGCTCTTATCCATTTATCTAAAATTTCATTATGGATACCTTTATGCGTGAGAACATTAGAAAGCGCAAATTTTATGCCTTGAGAATCTAAAAATTTCAACGATTCCAAAAGTGTTTTTTCTAGTTTTTCATTCCATCCACTAAAACCTCTTTTGCCATCATTGTATGTTCCTTGTGTGATAAGATAAGGCGGGTCAGCATAGACAAAGCTTTGCTTTGTCAGCGAGGCAGAATCCAATGCTTCTTTGAAATCTAGGCTTAAAAATTGTATGGGTTTATTCTGAATTGCATCGAGAAATTGCAAGAGATTTTCTCGCATTGCAGAATTAAAGCTTGAACGATTTTTTCCAAAAGGGTTATTGAAGCAATGGCGATTATTAAAGCGAATCTGATGATTAAATGAGAAGGCAATAAGAACAAAGAGCAACATGGGGGACTTTTTGATATTGTATGCGTTGCGTAAATTGTTGTAGCCTTGTGTATTTTGTAGATTCAAATCATACTTGAGAATAATATTTCGGATTTCATTTAATATTGTATCTGCTTGATTCTCCTGCAAAAATCTGTATAACTCAATGAGATAAATAAGATTATCATTGCAAATAATATGACTTGCTTGGATAATGGAATCTTGTCCAATATTCATTCCTACATTGCAGCCCCCACAGAATAAATCCACAAAAATATCATTTTGTTTTGGGAATAGTGGCAATATTTGAGAGAGTATTTTATATTTCCCGCCGATGTAGTTGAGTGGTGATTTAAGAAAAGTTGTTTTTTGCATTAATAATTGAGTCATTATTTTCTCCAAAAATCAAGTAGATTTGTAAGAGAATCTATAAAGATTTTTGGTGCTTTTATGCCCAAAATCATGTCACCGTCAGCATTAAGTAAAAAGCCGACTTCAATCTCTATAATTTTGTTTTCATGTCCACCATATAGAACAACAGAACGTATGATTTTATAAGATGGATAATATTTTTTGATATACAAATTTTCTATGAAATTATAATTTTTTAACTCCTCAATCCCCTTATGTCTATTATCATAAGTCTTGCCCTCAATATTGATAATTTCTAAGTTTTTAGGGTCAAGTAAAATTAAATCTGGAATAAATACAATTGCGTTTCTATTTCCATTTTTATAGCTTTCTCTATTTTCATATTTTTGCAATGGAATATATTCATTATTGCTAGTGATAAAATACCCCTTTTCACATCCTGCATGATTTTCAAAAATTGATTTACCACATGAAAAGTTTTTAATTAATAGATGAACGAATATGGTTGCAAGTTTTTCGCTTTCTTTTTCGTAGTGCCAATATTCATCTGGTAGCTCGACTTTTGGAATCTGAAGTCCCTGTAGGGAAATGTCAAGCAGATTAGCAATTTGTAAAAATTTATTTTTATTGCCTATTTGTTGCTGCTTTAGTCCATGTGAAATAATCTCTATTTGTCCATTAAAGCCAAGTTTTCTTAATGTGGCGGCGATTCCACTAACTGCTCCAATATTTGGGTCATGTGCAAGTCTGTTGTTTTTTTCAAGTCGTGCTGAAATGAGAATTTTATTTGGTGGAGTATAGACTGATAAATCATCTGGAAGTTTATCAACTTCTAATTTGCTGTCGCATATTTCAATTTTAATAGGTACATTTCCTGCAGGTGCTTTCCGCATTTGAGACTTAAATGCAATTAACTCATCAATATCACTAAAAGGCTTTAAAATCTCATCGTCTCTTTGAAACTCTTTACCTGCAACTTCAACACCCAGAGTTCTTAGAATCCTTGTTCCAAATATTGACGTTTGCGTGGGCTTTATTTTTTGAGCTACCTTGAGGTTGTAAAGCATAATTTTTTGGGATTTTGGATAAAAATAATCTGCATAAACAAATTTTGTAATTCTTTGATACACACCCGTGTTTCGACTTTCGCTATCATCTGTCTTAGTTTCTTCAATGAGATAACGAGGAATATCATGGGGCGTAGGTTTGTGGTTCTGAAAGAATACCATATAATCTACAAAACTACTTTCTCCACTAATAATTTCAAGATATATTTTTGCAATTTGATTGCTTCTAATACCAATAATTTCATAACAAAAACTAAAAATACCATTTTCTACAATAGGTAATATTCTTAAATTATCTATAAAAACGCATATTTGAGAATCGCATACGAATCGTTTGATAATAAATTCTAGAACCTCATTTTTGGGTCGTTCTTCCGTCAATATCCATAGATTCAAACTTTATCCTTTTTTAACTAAGGCTTTATTATAGCAAAAATAAGCATAAATAAAGCCTTAGCTGTTTTATTTCAGATTCTCACCAAAAAACTGCGCGAGCTTTTCAAACGGAATCTTCTGCGCATTATCATACAAATCCACATGGTTTGCGTCTTTGATAATCAGCAATTCCTTGTTCTTGCCTTTGAGCTTCTTGAATGCGTCTTCGCTAAAATAGCGACTATGCGCCTTATCGCCGTGAATCACTAAAACCGCGCTTTGGATTTCATCGCTATATGCCAAAATGGGCATATTTATGAGCGACAAAGACGAAGTGAGATTCCATGCACCATTGGAATTAATCGCGCGCGCGTGGAATCCGCGCGGTGTTTTGTAATAATCAAAATATTCCTTGATAAACAATGGCTCATCGCCGCTAAGTTTTTCGGGCAAGCCTGCCGCTTTTGCAAATGTGCTCTTTTTAAAATCCTCTGTGCGCTGATTGTTTAGGGATTCTTTGAGTTGATAACGCGCCTTTGCGTCCATCGTGTCGTTGTATCCTTTCG
Source organism: uncultured Helicobacter sp. (assembly GCA_947177485.1). GTDB lineage: Bacteria > Campylobacterota > Campylobacteria > Campylobacterales > Helicobacteraceae > NHYN01. The sequence goes on along the minus strand of CAMWUR010000013.1, from coordinate 13,288 downwards.
CACTTACGCGCGTCATATCATACATTGTTGAGGTTACGACAGCCTTAATGCGCGTGTCCATCGCCGCGGCGTTGAGCGCAAAACCGCCAAAGCCGCAAATGCCTAAGATTCCAATTCTCTTAGAATCCACATTTGCATAATTGCTCAAAAAATCCACTGCTGCGCTAAAGTCCTCCGTGTTGATGTCCGGTGAGGCGACATTGCGGGGTTCGCCGCCACTCTCGCCTGTGTAGGACGGGTCAAAGGCTAAAGTGATGAATCCCTTTTGTGCGAGCGTTTGGGCATAGAATCCGCTCGCCTGTTCCTTGACTGCACCAAAAGGTCCCGCAACTGCAATTGCGGGGAGATTCTTGCCTGCGTTTTTTGGAAGATACAAATCCCCAACGAGCTCGATTCCATAGCGGTTTTTAAACTTCACTTTCTGCACCTCAACCTGTTCGCTTTTTGCGAAAACTTTATCCCAACTTTTATCTGCTGCCATGCTTGTTCCTCCTAGAAATAATAGCAATAAAATGCCAAATATTTTGCTGATTCCTCGTGCCATTTTAACCTCCTTAACTTAAGCTGCTCATGTCAATCACATAACGAAACTTTGCCTTGCCTGCCGCGACAACTTGATAGGCTTCGTCAAGTTTTTGAATTGGGATTATCTCCACATCGGGGTAGATGTTGTTTTTCACAGAATAATCCAGCATTTCCTGCGTTTCTTTGATTCCACCAATTACGCTTGGGTAGATTTTTTTATTCTGAAACTGCCACACAAACGCATCAAAATCTAGCTTTGGCTTGTCTTTTGGCGCGGGCAAACCGACAATCGCCATTTCGCCGCCGAACTTAAGCATTTTATGGTAATCATTCACATTATAATGATAGGGAATCGTGCTAATGATAAAGTCAAATTCATTTGCAATTTGCGTGAATGCTTTGCTTTTGACATGCACAAACCGCTTGATTCCAAGCGCCTTTGCCTCTTTTGCCTTGTCGACAATGTCAAATGCGCTCACCTCTGCGCCTAGCGCAATCATATATTTTGCCGCCATGTGCCCGAGCCCGCCGAGCCCAGCAACGGCGACCTTTTGCCCTTTTTTGACACCCGAAAACATAATCGGTGAATATGTCGTAATCCCCGCGCAAAGCAGCGGCGCGATTCTCTCAAGTTTCGCATCGCTTGGCACAGAGATGGCGAATTTCTCGCTCAAGACAATGTTGTTCGCATAGCCGCCTTTGGTGATGTCGTTGTTGTGGAAGACGTCTTTGCTGTTGTAGGTGAACACAGTCTTGCCGTTTTGGCAATATTGCTCCTTGCTTGCCTTGCATGCCTCGCATTCCCCGCAGCTATTCACCATACACCCCACGCCGGCATAATCGCCGACCTTGAACTTGCTCACCTTGCTGCCCACCGCGATGACTTTGCCTAAGATTTCGTGCCCGGGGACAATCGGGTAGGTTGGCGTGTGGTGGTCGCCGCTTACAGAGTGCAGGTCGCTGTGGCAGATTCCCGCGTAGAGAATCTGGAGCAAGATGTCGCGCTCGCCCACCGCATGGCGTGTGAAGTTGTAGGGGTGGAATCGCCACTCCTTGTCAAACGCCGCATAGCCCTTTGCGGTGATGGGTTGGGCGTTTTGGAACTCGGCGAGATTCTGTTCCACGCTCGGTTTTGGGGATTCTTTTGGCAATGGCAAATCGCGGACTTGTTTGGAATCTGCCGCAGCAAGCGGTGAGAGAATCCCGCTTGTGAGCATGCCGCCGCCCACGATTCCGCTCGCGAGAATGCCCTTTTTGAGAAAATCGCGGCGGCTTGAATCAGTCGCTACGTTGGCATCATTTGTATTGGTCGGTTTGTTCATGGTTGCTCCTTTTGAGAATATGGACATCATTATAAATGATGAGAGCAAGTATCAGTCAAGGGGATTTGCACAATATTGTGCAATCCCGAGATTGTAGGGGGGGGGACGAGTAGAACTCTAAAGACGTTATTGTTTTGCGAGGTCTTCGAGTGCTTTGGCGATTGTGTCGCGGTTGTTGGGTTCGATAAGCCGCTCGCCACTTTCTGTGCCATTATGATAAAAGAGCAATGTTGGAATCTTGCGGATTCCAAGCGATTCTTTGAGGCTTGCGGCGGCGTCGACCGAAACCTTAAAAATCCCCACTCGCCCTGCAAAGTCATTGCAAAGCGATTCTAAAAAGGGGTTGATTCGCACACAATCAGGACACCAATCTGCTCCAAACACAAAGAGGTTCTTGCCCTCTTTGCTTGTTTTTTCAAATTCTTCGTGTGAGATTGTCGTAACCATTCTATGACTCGTTTCTATTCATTCGAGCTGCCCAAGATTCCGAAGAGCTGGAGCAGAGAGATGAAGATGTTGAGCACATCGAGATAGAGCGCAATGGCTGCTTCGACAGGTGAGCTAAACGCGCCGCGCAAGAGCATCTGTGTGTCAAACGCGATATAAAGGCTAAAGACCAAAGTTGCAACAGCGGCGATTCCGACTTGGAGCATTGGGCTGCCAAGGAAGATGTTCACGATTGAGCCAATCAGAATCACAATCACAGAGATGAATAGGATTTTACCCCAGCTTGCAAGATCTTTGCTTGTTTTCATCGCATAGACTGACATTGCGCCAAAGATAATGGTTGTCATCAAAAATGCGCTCACAACGGCACTTGCACCATTTGGCATGCCCAAAACACCACTTAGAAGCGGCGTAAGCGTGAGCCCTGTGAGAAAAGTGAATGCAAACAACAAGGCGAGATTGATTCCCGGCTTGTCTTTGAGGAACATAAGCCCAACGAGAGCAACGATTTCAAGAATCACCAAGCCCCAATACCATGAGCGAATCGCCTCGACCATCTCGAGTCCAATGAATGCTCCAACGGTTGCCGCGAGCAGAGATGCTGCGAACAATTGATAGGTTTGTGAAACAAATGTTGAAAGCGCTGTGCTAATACGTTCTTCTTGATAGGTTTGCCCGCGGGCAATGTTTTGATTTTGTCGGTTATAGAGCGACATTAATACCTCCTATAAAAAAATGCATAAGTATTATAACGTGCCTTGACTAACGAATCGTTAACCTTGTTTCACAGCGGCAATAGCGGCTTCGTAGTTTGGCTCGTTGGTGATTTCAGAAACGATTTCTTTATGAACAATTTTGCCATTAGGGTCGATGACAAAAATGGCACGTGCAGAAAGCCCAGAGAGAAGCCCATCGCCGATGAGCACGCCATAACTCTTTGAGAATTTCCCACCACGAAAATCGCTCAATGTTTTGAGATTTTGGATTCCTTCTGTGCTACAGAATCGCCCCTGCGCGAAAGGCAAATCAAACGAGACAACAAAGACAGCAGCATTGTCGAGTGTGGCGGCTTTTTCGTTGAATTTGCGCGCTTGTGTGGCACAAACGCCCGTGTCGAGCGAGGGAACGACATTGATGATTTGATATTTGCCAAGCGAGCCTCCGAGTTTAAAAGTGCTCAAATCTCCAGAGACAAGCTCGACTTCAGGCGCTCTATCGCCGACATTCACGCTTGTGCCATCGAGACGCACAGCATTTCCTTTGAATGTTACATTGGGCATTTTCAATCCTTTTCTAGTTTAGAATCTATATTATGTGCCATAATGCCTTAAAGAAATATTTTTGATGGATTAATGTTTGTGCATTGTTGCGGTTGGGTCGGTGAACATGCCAACACCTGTGATGATGAACCAAATGCCAAAGCCAATGGCAAACAGCCCGAGTGCGCGCAACACAAAGCCGCGATAACGTGAACCTAGCCATTGCGCAAGCGCACCAAAGGCATACAAGGGCACGAGTGTGCAGATTCCAAAAATGCCCATAAGCGCTCCGCCAATGAGTGCTGAAGCGCTCCCAGCAGCGGTTAGAAGCGCCATATAGACAAGTCCACATGGCAAAAGCCCATTGGCAAAGCCCAAAATAAAAATGCCCTTTGTGCCGAGCGTGCGCGCAAAGCGAAACATGGCTGCTATGGGGACAAAACCCGCGAGCTTTTGCTCGAGCTTGCCTAGAAGCTGCGATTGAAGCGCGATATGCGCGCCAAAAAAAATCATGGCGATTCCAAGCAGGATAAAGAGAATGGCGAATGTCGTTGGGTGAAATCGAAAAATACCACCGAGTGCGCCTGCGATTGCGCCGAGTATGATGTAGGCGCTTGTTTTGCCAAAGCCATAATAGAGATGTCCCAAAATCCCAAAAGAGCCTGCATAGCTTGCAACAATACCGCCGCACATGCCGACACAATGCCCAAAGCTCCCGAGAAAGGCAAAGACAATAAATGCAACCCAATCGATTGTCATTGCGTCTCCTTTGGGTGATGATGGTGTGGCATATTCTGTGTTGCGGGCTTGGTCGCAATCCTTTCGAGCAGCTCGTCAAAGCGAATGCGCCCGGGTGCGTTGTGTTCATACGCGCCATATCCTGTGCCCATAATTGTCGAATCATCGGTGCTAAAGAAGGCGTCTTGCGCCTTGATGAGTTGCAATGTATCACGTGTGCGCACCCAAACAAGCGCTTGGTGTTTGTTTTGTTGTTTGTGTAGCCATTCTGCCATTCCGCCGTGGTCATGGAAGAAAAAGACGGCTTGGTCGGGGAAGATGACTTGTGCTGCATCTGTAAGGTCGTGTATGACGGCTCCACAATGGCTGTCTTCAAAAACGCCAACTTGCATGTCAATCGGGAGAAAATCTACTGTTTTTTGTGTAACGATGCTCGTTTGTGTCGTGCTAAAGAGGCTAATCGAAATGCCGATTCCGATGAGAATCAATAAAAAAAGGATAATTTTAACCATTGTTTTCTCCCGCGTCTTTTCCTGAATGCAGTAGGGTATATAGCGCGTCTTTGGCGTTTTTGCCATCAATCACGCGGGCAACCTCGAGTGCAATGGGCGTGTAGATGTTGTGTTTTTGCCCCAGCGCGAGGATTGCACGTGATGTTTTGATTCCTTCGGCGACTTCGCCAAGATTTGCGATAATGGAATCGATTGCTTGCCCTTGTGCGAGGGCGAGCCCAACGCGAAAATTGCGCGAGAGTGTCGAGGTTGACGTCAGGAACAAATCTCCTGCGCCAGAGAGCCCCAAAAATGTTTCCATTTTTGCACCAAAAAAATGCCCAAATCGTTCCATTTCGACAAGTCCACGCGCAAGCAATGAAGCGCGTGCATTTTGCCCAAGCCCAAGCCCCTCACAGATTCCGCTTGCAATGGCGATGACGTTTTTATACGCTCCTGCAATCTCGCCACCAACGACATCATCGCTGACATAAACGCGCATAAAGGGTGGAAAACATGCTGCAAAAGTGGCTGCAAGATTTGGGTTGTGTGCATGAATGACCACAGCGCATGGCAGCCCTGCTACGACTTCTTTCGCAAACGAAGGACCGCCCAAATAGCCCACGCAATCGCTTGCAAAAAACGAATCCATGATGTCGCTCATGAGCGCTCCGCTGTTTTCTTCGATTCCCTTTGTGGCGAGCAAGATTTTCGAATCTCGTGGCAGCGGGTGTGCGCGCAAAAAGTCGCGCAAATGCGATGATGTAATCGAAATCACAAAGAGTGCGTTGGGCGCTTGCATGATTTGATTCCAGCTCACTTGATTGTGGGCAGGCAGAGTGCGGCGGCTGTAAATGTAGGTTTGTGCCTTGACACTCAAGGCGGCATAGAGCGCACAGCCCCACGCGCCCCCGCCAAGCAGATAGATAGAAGGAGTTTGCGGTGGTTTCATTGAAGCCGCTGTTTGAGTAGCGCATTGACAGACGCGGGATTGACGCCTTTGGCGTTTTTCATCACCTGCCCGACAAAGAATCCAAACAATTTCTCTTTGCCATTTTTATATTCCTCGACTTTATCGGCATTTGTGGCAAGCACAGAATCGATAACAGCGAGGATTGCGCCCTCATCGCTGACTTGTTTGAGCCCGAGAGACTGAATGAGCGCATCGACTTCGCCGCCTTTGGTGAAGAGAATCTCGAGGATTTCTTTGCCGCTTTTGCCGCTAATCGTGCCGTCTTCGATACGTTCAACAATCTTTGCAAGTTGTGCGCTGCTAACGGGCGAGCTTTCAATCGTCATCTCGCCCTTGAGCTTGCCCAAAAGCTCGCTTGTGAGCCATTTCACAGCGTTTTGGGGCGAGACATTGTGCGTGAGCATGTCTTCAAAATAGCGCACGAGCTCAAGACTGCTTGTAACGACATTCGCATCATAAGCTTTGAGCCCATAGTCGCGGATATAACGTTCACGTTTTTCGTCTGGCAGCTCGGGAATGTGCACATCGAGCAATTCTTGTGGGATATGCAAGGGCAGCAAGTCGGGGTCGGGGAAGTAGCGATAGTCTGCCGATTCTTCTTTGCCGCGCATCGACTTTGTCTCACCTTTTTGGGTGTCAAAGAGGCGCGTTTCTTGATAGACTTCATCAGCATAGCGCCCATTTTCCCATGCCTCGATTTGCCGTTCTACTTCGTATTCAATCGCTTTTTGGATAAACCGAAAGCTATTAAGATTCTTGATTTCAACGCGTGTGTAGAGTTTGGAATCGCCTTTTGGGCGAATCGACACATTTGCATCACAACGAAAGCTGCCCTCTTGCATGTTTGCATCGCTAATCTCAAGAAAGCGCACAATCGAATGCAGCTTTTTGAGATAGGCTATTGCTTCATCGCTGCTGCGCATATCGGGTTCGCTGACAATCTCAAGCAACGGTGTGCAGGCGCGGTTGAGGTCAATCTTGGACATATCGCCATCATGGATATTCTTGCCTGCGTCTTCTTCGAGGTGCGCACGCGTGATTCCGATTTGTCGTGTGGAATCGCCAATGGCAATTTCAAGCCAGCCTTTGCTGACAATCGGAATCTCAAATTGGCTAATCTGATAGGCTTTGGGCAAGTCGGGGTAGAAATAGTTTTTGCGCGCAAAAATCGAATCTTGATTGACAGGCGCATGGATTGCCTTCGCAAAGCTCACGGCTTTGCGCACCGCCTCGCGGTTGAGCACAGGCAGCGCGCCGGGTAGCCCGAGGCATGTGGGGCAGACATGGCGGTTGGGCGCATCGCCGAAGCTTGTGGGGCAGGAGCAGAAAATTTTGGTTTTTGTATTGAGCTGAACATGGACTTCAAGCCCGATAATAGTCTCAAACGCCGGCATTGCTGCTCCTTGTGTTGGTTTAATCCTTGCTATTATACATCGCTTTGCTGAATCTATTGCATAACAAGGCTACCAATCTGCCCTTGTCGATAGACAATCAGCCGTTTTGGCTTGCCTTTGAGCTGTGCCATCGTTTTGCTAAAATCTGAAACATTGCGTAAAAGATGATTCTCGATTTGGATAATCACATCGCCTTCTTGCAAGCCCGCATCATCGCTTTTGCTGTTTGCGCGAACATTTAGAACCATGACACCGTTCACGTTTGCAGGAATGCGGTAGCTATTGCGCGTTTTTTCGTCTAAATTGCTGACAGTCGCGCCATCGATTTCATGTTTGCCATGAGCATTGCTTGCGGTGTTGGCATTTGCAAGGCGGATTGTGGTTGTCATGGTTTTTTTGTCGCGCATATAGGTAATCTTGATGTCTTCATCGGGCGGATATGTACCAATCGTATTACGCAAATCATTCGCGCCCTTAATCGCTTGGTTGTCGACTTGGGTGATGAGGTCCCAAACCTTGAGCCCTGCTTTTGCAGCAGGACTATCTGGTTCGACAGAAATCACCACAGCACCTTTTGCTCCGTTATAGGCGCTGCTGATTTCGCTTTTGACATCTTCGATGGCGACGCCGAGGAATCCACGTTCGACAACGCCCTTGTCAATCAGCGCGAGCGCGACACGTTTTGCCATATCTGATGGAATCGCAAAGCCAATGCCTGTATTATCGCCGCTGCGCGAGAGAATCGCTGTGTTGATTCCAACCAGCGCGCCGCGACTATCAACCAGCGCGCCTCCAGAGTTGCCTTGATTAATCGAAGCGTCTGTTTGGATAAAGTTTTCGTAATCGTTGATTCCGATTCCGCTCTTGTTGAGCGCCGAAACAATGCCTTGTGTGACCGTTTCACCGAGCCCAAAAGGGTTACCAATGGCAAACACAACATCGCCAACAAGGACATCATTGCTGTTTGCAAAATGCAAAAAGGGCAGATTCTTTGCGTCAATCTTAATCACGGCGATGTCGCTTTTGGGGTCTTTGCCGATGACTTTTGCTTGATATTCGCGGCTGTTGTTGGGCAATGCAACAAGGATTTTGTCAGCGCCGTCTATAACATGGTTGTTTGTGATGATATAGCCATCGCTGCTGATAATCACGCCGCTACCGAGTGAACGTTCAATGCGGTCTTTGGGCACACCGCGCAGCATATCGCCAAAGAATTGACGAAAGAATGGGTCATTTAGAATCGGGTGGTTGGGCAGGCTGCCGCCTTTGACTTGTTTTTGCGTTGAGATATTGACAACACCTTTAGCCGCCTCTTTGATTGCGCTGTGGTAAGACTGAATGGTGCTTGTTTGGGGCGCTGGGGTGATTCTTTCGCTCACAGAGGGCGCGTTGCTTAGTTCGATTGCAAAAGCAAAATGAAACACGATAAAACAGAGACTGAAAAATGCAGTGATTGATTTCATGTGCGTATCCTTAGAAGTCATTTGGTACTAAAATTATGCACTTTGGGGTTGAACAAAGAGTTAATCTCGTGATGATTTTGTGCTACAAAGCTTCTTACAAGCTTCTTTAGGTATAATAGACAAAATCGATGAAAGGGCGCTATATGGTCATCATACCTGCACGTTTGTCTTCAACACGTTTTGCCCAAAAGGTTCTTTATCCTATAATGGGTATCCCTATGGTTGTGTTGGTTGCGCGGCAAGCGTTGCAGGTTGATGATGTGGTTGTTGCGGCTGATGATGAACGCATTGTGCAGGCATGTGAGGCGCACAACATTCGTGCGATTCTTACCAAAAAGACACACCTAAGCGGCACAGATAGACTTGCAGAAGCCACAGAGATTTTGGGACTTGGTGATAATGAAATTGTCGTCAATGTGCAAGGTGATGAGCCGTTTATCGAACCAGAGATTATCCATGCTGTGCGCAATCTTTTAGCACAAACACCTTCAGCAAGCATTGCGAGTGCATTCCGCACCATCGATTCGACACAAGCGCAAGATTCTAATTTTGTTAAGGTTGTTGTGGATAAAGATGGATTTGCATTATATTTTTCACGTTCGCCTATTCCACATGGTGCAGAGACATATTATGGACATCTTGGAATCTATGCCTATCGTGTTTCGTTTTTGCGCCATTTTTGCACACTTGCACCCGCGCCTCTTGAAAAAATCGAGCGACTCGAGCAATTGCGTGCACTCTATTATGGTGCAAAGATTGCAATGGTGAAGGTGCAAAGCAATTCGTTTGGAATCGATACTGAAGAAGATTTGCAACGTGCCTTGCAATTGCAGCAAAAAGAGGGTTAGTAATGCGTGGTGTGATTAAGACGATGAACGAAGCCCAGAGGAATGCCGAAATCAAGGCAAATGGGAAGATTTATTTGTTGCATTATGAGCTTTTGGGGCAGGGTGAGATTGACAATTTATTCGAGGGACTCGAGCTTAGTTTTGAGGCAAATAAAGAGAATGTGGTGACTTCATTCTCGCTCAATAGCAAGCAAGAACGTCCTGAATATCTCAAGTTTCTTGAAATCACCAAAGATGTCCGCACGTGCGTTTCAGATTATTTTAGCCCCTTTGAACATCTGCTTGCCAATTATCGCAATGTGGCAGAGGATATGCCCCAAGAGAATTTTTTGCGCATGCGCCGATTCTTAATGACAGCCTATAATGATATTCGTGATATTGATATGCACATTATTGATAAAGATTTGAGCTCCCTTAAATCTGAACTCGATAAACTCGCTCGCTATTATTCCGAGTTTCGACAGCAAAGCGGTTATACGGTGCGCTATGCGTATGAAAAAATCTTTCTCACGCAGCAGGCAAAATACAATCAACTAAACGACACGATTACGCGCACGCAACATCTCATCACACGTGCCGCATTGCAAGAAAAGCCGCTTGCGCTGCAGATTCAATCGCGCGAAAAAGAGCTTGCAAAATACACCGACACGAGCGGCAAGGCATACCGCTTGTTTGAAAAAAACCTCAAAGCCATGCGCAAACGTTATGCCGATTTGGTTTATTTCATCGGCAAAAAACGTGGCGACCTCGAGAAGCTTTTGCGTATACGCGTCATTTTTATCGAACGTTATTTTGCCACATTTCGTGTCGAATACGAGCCACTTGTCAAAGATTTTCACCATAAACTCTTATTTATTCTCAATATCAAAGCTGCAGAGTTTGACCATAAATTATGGACACAAGCAAAACAAAGCCGACTTGTGCGTAATTTTTTTATCAAAGCAGGAATTAATGGTACATATAGTTCCAAAACATTACTCAAATATTATTTACGCAGTATCGACAAAGAAAAGGCAAAAGAAGAAACACTCAAACTCTTTAGCCTGCTTGAATATATCGAATCGATTAGCACAAAAAATGTTGTTTTGATTCGCCGCACATTTGATATTGCGACAAGCAATAAAGAATTGCTTGAACGATTCGATAAAGAACTCAAGATTAAGATTGTGCGCGATGGCGAGGAGCTTTTTCGTTTATCAAAAGCCAAGAAAGACAAAAAGCCTAAAATCGATTTGGTTCTTGCCGAATTTGAAGTTTTTGGCATGCAATTCTTTCCGTTTATCGAACGTTTCCGCAAAGAACTCGATAATGCGAATGCGCCCACGATTTTTTGTCTGCTCACACGTGAGATTTCGCCTAACCTCATGGCGCAAGCAAAGAATTGTGGGATAACACATTTCTTGAACTCCACCTGTACCGATGAAGAATTTATCGATGCAATGCGCGAGATTCTATGATTTAACCTAACACAAAGGAGCGATTATGTCGTATGTCAATGATGTTTTGGGAAAATTGCAACACAAATTTTCTCATCAACCCGAGTTTTTGCAAGCCGTTACCGAGATTTTTGGAAGTTTGAGCGCGCTTTTTGAGCGCGAACACCGCTACCGAAAGTACAACATTTTGGAAAGAATCGTGATTCCCGAGCGCAACGTGAGTTTTCGTGTTACGTGGGTTGATGACAAAGGCGAGGTGCAAGTCAATCAGGGCTATCGTGTTGAGTTCAACTCGGCGATTGGTCCCTACAAAGGCGGCTTGCGATTCCACCCCAATGTCAGCGAGGGGATTATTAAATTCTTAGGATTTGAGCAAGTGTTCAAAAACTCGCTCACAGGGCTTGCGATGGGCGGAGGCAAGGGTGGAAGCAATTTTGACCCAAAAGGCAAAAGCGAGGGCGAGATTATGCGCTTTTGTCAAGCATTCATGAACGAGCTTTTTCGTCATATTGGCGCGACAACAGATGTCCCAGCGGGCGATATTGGCGTTGGTGGGCGCGAGATTGGTTATTTGTTTGGGCAATACAAAAAGCTCACCAATCGCTTCGATGGCGTGCTCACAGGCAAGGCGCTTGGTTGGGGCGGTAGCCTCGTGCGCCCCGAAGCGACAGGATATGGCGCGGTGTATTTTGCACAAGAAATGTTGAATGAAATCGGGCAAAACCTCGAAGGCAAGGTGTGTTTGGTCTCGGGCGCAGGGAATGTGGCGATTTATACCGTTGAGAAACTCTTGCAAGTCGGCGCAAAGCCCGTTACCGTGAGTGATTCTAAGGGCATGATTTATGACGAAAGTGGAATCAAGGTGGATTTGCTCAAAGACATCAAAGAAGTGCGCCGCGAGAGTCTCGAAACGTATGCCAAAGAATGCAAGAGTGCCAAATACACGCCCGTGAGCGATTACCCTAAAGACCACAACCCGCTATGGGCGATTCCATGTTTTGCGGCGTTTCCGAGCGCGACACAAAATGAGATTAACCTCAATGACGCAAAGAATCTGCTCAAAGGCGGCTGCAAGTGCGTCAGCGAGGGCGCGAATATGCCCTCAAGCATTGACGCGACAAACGCATTTCTTGATGCAAAAATCTGCTACGGACCGGGCAAGGCGGCAAACGCGGGCGGCGTGGCGACAAGCGGGCTTGAGATGAGTCAGAATGCGTCCATGTTGTCATGGAGTTTTGAAGAAGTGGATAAGAAATTGCACAATATTATGAAACATATCTATGCAATCTCCAAAGAAACGGCAAAAGAATTTGGCAATCCCAATGACCTCGTTTTGGGTTCAAATATTGCAGGATTCCGCAAGGTGGCAAATGCGATGATTGACCAAGGCATTGTCTAGGAAATATCGTGCGTGCCGTTGTTTTGTTGCTGTGCCTTTGTTTTGCGAGCGCCGAACCTCTCGTTTTGAGCCTCGTTGGCGATGTGCAAAAAGCCTATTCATGGAGTCGTCTCAAGATTGCCGATTTGCTCGACGAAAAAGAGCGGCTTGAAGAAAGCCCTATTTGGGGCGGCGAGATACGCGCGGGGTTGTCGGCAAACCCAGAAAACCGATTCTATCTCGGGCTTGAGCTTGCGCACCAAAGGCGCGGGCTCAAATATTATGGCGCGTTTGCTGAATATAATTTTACGCCAGCGATTAATCGCCATTTACGCGCACTTCTTGGCGCGGGCGTGGGCTATTCATTCGCAACGCTTGCAAGCGAGAATGTAACAATCAGCGGGCAGAATCCGGGCGATTTGTCGTTCAAGGGGGCGAGCTATTTTGCAAAAGTGGGCGCGCTGCTGCCCATTTCGCGCCGCGCTGAAATCGAACTTTTTGTGAAAGGCAAGCACATGATTCTTGGTGAAGACAGCGGCAGCATCGAACTTGGCATGCCCTTGCCTGTAACGCTCAATCTTGACAAAACCTTTACCATAAGTGGTGGCATTGGGCTTAACTTTCGGTTTTGATTTGTTTGATGTTTTTGAAAGATTCCAATCATCATTGCAAGCAAAGCGAAGCAATCCACGGTTTTGTGTTATTCAACGTTGTAGATTGCCACGTTCGTTGCGCATACTCGCAATGACATCTTGATTCGCCATTACTCACCAATTCTAATAAGCCCAACCACAGCGCGCAACGTCTATGTTCTAATCTTAACAGAGACGCAGCGCTGTGGAGTATGACATAATACAGCGTAGCGCACAAATGAAGAGCGTGCAGGGGTTTGGGGGATTAAGGGATAAGGGGATAATTATCATAAGAAACGCAGATATGTTGTTGTTTGCTTTGGCAAGTCCCCCTTAGAAAATAACCACATTGAGAATCTCAAAACAAAATCTCATGCTTTGT
>CAMWUR010000012.1 GCA_947177485.1 uncultured Helicobacter sp. | reverse complement strand
CGCTCGTTTTGTCTTAATTTTGTGTGGAACATTGTTGGCAAACGCATAGTTTCTCTTGGCCATTCTCGCCATCATATACAATGCGGTATCGCAATTGCCCCCCCCCCCAATATTTGCTGTTGCGCTTAGAATTTGTTGCAAATCGAGCAAATTTTTGTCGCTGCAATCGCGCTCGCGCTCATAGCAAATATGCGAGATTTGGATAAAGGCAAAATCGCCCGTGTCGATAGGCTGCATCGAATCGAGTGGCATTGCTTCCTGCCCTCTACGTTCCAAAAAAGCCTGAATCGCCCTATCAAATGACGCCGATTCGAGCGGCTGTTTGGCTGTCAACATCTGCCCCGACAGCTGCAATTCTTTGCTGCGCATGCGCACTCCCCGTGTTTTTGTTTCGATTCTAGCATAAAAATCTTGCCATTGTCAATTGAAGAAGATTGCGTGCCTACACCATTAATATATCAATAGTAAGAAGTATTTTAATCTTATCCTAATAATACAATTTGTATAATCATTCTTATTTTTATAAGGAGACAACATGATTCAAAATTCAAAAATCCTCGCACAACTTCTGGCGGGCGCGGCGGCTGTTGCGAGCTTGCATGCCGAAACAATCCAGCTTAGTCGTTCTGTGGTGAGCGCGACAGGGTTTGAACAAGATTTGCGTGATGCGCCTGCGAGCGTTTCGATGGTCGAGGGTGATGAGCTTTCGACTCGCCCCGTGCGCGACCTTGCCGAGGCAGTGAGCCAGCTTCCGGGTGTAAGCATTGAAAGCGGCGTAACCGACTTTGGGACAACGAGCATTTCGATTCGCGGGATGCCCGCCAATTATACGCTTTTGCTCATCGATGGTAAGCGCCAAGACACCAACAGCCTCGTCTATCCCAACAGCGGCTTTGCCCAGTCGACGTTTATGCCCCCAATCGCAGCGATTGAACGTATCGAGGTGATTCGCGGTCCCGCATCTATTATCTATGGCAATGATGCAATGGGAGGGGTTGTGAATGTGATTCTCAAAAAATCCTTTGACAAATGGACAAGTAATGCCACAGCGAGTACAACAATTCAGGAAAATAGCTTGTTTGGTAACAATATCGGGCTTTCAGCTTTCACGGCAGGACCGCTCACACCCGACAAAAGGTGGTCGCTCCAGCTGCGCGCAAGCGAGCTCTACACAGCGCCACAACGTGGCGACCTCACCCTCACGCTTCCTGCACGCGGCGCGGGCGATAATCCGCTTGTTCCAAGTGCTGCGGCGAGCAACGGCACGCAAACGTTCAGCCAGATTCTAGGCGGGGGCAAAAACCATAACTATGCGGCAGGTGGGCGCATTGGATTTGCAAAAGATGAGAGCAACGCGTATTCTGTCGATTTGCAACACGGCGGGCAATGGTATGACCCAGCCGCATTTGAGAATAGCTATTTTATCCGCAACAATTTTCTAGTGCGGCATGAAGGGACATATCGCGATTGGCTGACGGATTCGAGCTTGCAATATAACACAGCGCGCAATTTTAGCAGAAGTCGCAACGGACGCGACATCATCGCCGAACACAAAAGCAGCATCGCTTTTTGGCGCATGAAGCTCAATGTTGGCGGGCAATATGACTATTCAGAAGTCAAAGCAGTGCATGGCAGCACCTTTAGCAGCGAGATTGGCAGTGCTGTGAATCGCCATACCTATGCGCTCTATGCCGAAGATGAATGGGCGATTCTCGATTCGTTGTTGTTCAATTTTGGTGCGCGCGCAAATGCAAATAGCGATTTCGACCTCAACTTCTCTCCGCGCGCCTATCTCGTGGGCTATTTGAGTGATAGCTTGACGCTCAAGGGTGGGGTATCGACAGGCTACAAATTGCCCGAAATCACCTCGACCTTGCCCGGTTGGATTAGCAGCAGTGGGGGCGGCAATAGCGGTGGTAGCGCACATGGATTTGGAAACCCTGACCTCAAGCCCGAGACTTCTATCAGCTATGAAATCTCGCTTATGCATGAGACGCCCTATACCGACATCTCGCTCACAGGATTCTTGCAAGACTTCAAAGACAAAATCGCAAGCGCGAGCGTGTCGATGGGGGCACAAGGACAGGTGGGAACGGCGATGGCGGCGGGGCAAACATGCGATTATTTCCTCACAACACTCGGTACGCCCGGCACGAGTTGCAGTTATAGCTACAACGTTGATAGCGCACGTAGCTATGGAATCGAGCTTGCTGCGGCGCTCAAGGCGATAGACACGGGCGCGGGCAGGGTTGGCGTGAATCTGGCATATACATGGCTCAAAAACGAAATCACGTCGGGAGTGGACAAAGGGCTACCGTTGACAGGTGTGCCCGAACATACGCTCAATGCGGGTCTGAACTATGGCTATGGCGACTTTGGCGCATCTTTGCGCGGAGAGTTTCGCGCGCGGCAATTGCGCACCCAAATTGGAGGGCGAGCGGGCTCAACGGCGGGCGATACGACCATTCTCGAAGAGTTTCAACGTGTCAATCCCGGTGTGAGCGAATATTACGAGCCCTATTTCCTGTTGCACCTAAGCGCGAATTATCATTTCACACCTACATTGCGTGCAAATTTTGGAATCTACAATCTGCTCAATCATGATTTCGTGGATTATGTCCCCGTAACCAATATTGCAGCAAGCGGTGCGCAGTATAGCTACACCAATACCTACACCAACAATTATAACTACATTCGTGAAGGGCGGCGCTATTATCTCTCGATAAGTGCAGATTTCTAAGCTCAAATGGTGTCCACGGCGGGATTCGAACCCACGACCTTTCGATTAGGAATCGAATGCTCTATCCTGCTGAGCTACGAAGACAAAATCCTCTTGCAAAAGAGGATTTTCGAGGCTTATTTCACCTTGATTTTGCTCACACTTTCTTTGAGTGTTTTGCCCGGCTTGAATTTTGGAACATACTTATCGCTTGTTTTGTATGTTTTTGTGCTGCCGGGCACAGTGCCTGTTTTGCCTTTTTGAATCACGGGCTCAAATGTGCCAAAGCCAACCAGAATGACATTTTGCTTTTTCTTCAATGCTTGTTCCACAGCAGCTGTAAAAGCACTCACCGCTTTTTCGGCGTCTTTTTTGGACTCAAACCCTCCGACGTCTTTGACAAGATCAACAAATTCAGCCTTATTCATAAGTTCCTCCGAAACTTCTAGTAGATTAGAAAAATCAATTCTACCACAAAAAAGCCGTTTTTAGCTGTTTTTGCATACGTTTTCTTGAGTTTTTTTATTTGTGTTACGGAATGAATCGCGGGCATATCTCTCAAAGAGCCTAAAATACGGCATGATAGAAAATAGAGAGATGGAGAAAAGGCAGAATCTCAAGACACAAAAAGGGCAAATTTTGTGTGCACATGGTGTTATAAAATGGGTCATGTGAAAGAAACGGGGTCAATATCGACAGAGATTGTCGCTAGAATCTTGCGTTCACTTGCAAAGCGCAAAAACTCGCGTAATAGCGTGTGTAAGGCTTTTGCGCTCGCATGGCTCAACAACACAAAGAAGCGCCACGTATTTGTGAGCCGCTCCACTGGGCATTGCCCAGCGCCCAAAATTGCGACACCATGCGTGTTGCGTTCCAAAAAGTGCAATGTTTGGTTGAAGATTTTTGCGCAATCTTGCAAATTTTTGTGCTCGATATGCACCATTGCAAGCCGTGCTAAGGGTGGATAATCCGCGCCTCGAAGCGTGAGCTCATCGTCTAAGAATCGCATATAATCATGCAGATATGCGCCAAAAAAATGCGCTTCGCCTGTTTGGATAATCACATGCCCCTTGTGTTTGCGCCCGCTGCGCCCGCAAAGCTGTACGAGCAGCGCAATCACGCGCTCGCGTGCGCGGTAATCTTCGCTGCGCAAAAGATAGTCGATTCCGAGCACAACTACGAGCCCGACATTATGATAATCATGCCCTTTTGCAATCATCTGCGTGCCGATGAGAACGGCGATTTTGCCTTCATTGAAATCTTGCAGAATCGTGCGGAGTTTTTTAGACGTGCTTGTCGAATCCTTATCGAGTCGTCCGATTGTGTGCGCCGGGAAGTGTTCTTGCAGTCGCATTTGCAGCTCGCTTGTGCCGATTCTACGTAAAACCAACTCATTGCTACAATAGGGGCAGTGGGACGGAATCGGCGCGCTGTAATGGCAGTGGTGGCAGCTGATTTTGGATTCTTTTTGGTGATAGCTCAATGTCAAATCGCATTGCGGGCAATGCAGGGTGTGTGCGCAATGCGTGCAGATGATGTATTTATAGTTCGCACGTGTGGGCAAGAAAAAAATGGCTTGCTCGCCTCTTTCGAGCGTTTGTTGCAGTGCGTCTAGTGTCGTTGGCATCGGCTCATCGCAACCAATCACAAACGTAATCTCGCGACTTGCGCTCTCGAAAAATCGGGGCAAAGTGTAGAGATTGTCGCGCAATTTGTAGTAGCTGCTTGCGCTTGGCGTGGCGCTGCCTAGCACGGTCTGGATTCCTTGTGTGCAAAGCCACAGCGCGAGGTCGCGCGCATGATAGAATGGAGTGGATTGCGATTTGTACGCGTCATCATGCTCTTCATCGACAATCACAAGCCCGAGCCTACTAAGCGGCAAAAACATCGCGCTACGTGCACCAGCGAGAATCGTTATCTCGCCATTTTGAATCTTTTGTACAATCTCGTTGCGCTTTTTTTGCGTAATCTTGGAATGCCAGATTCCGACACAATCGCCAAAAACATGGCGCAAACGTTCCTCCATTTGTGGCGTGAGGCTGATTTCGGGCATCAGCAAAAGCGCCTGCTTGCCCTGTGAGAGCGCATGTGCGATAAGATGAAAATAGACTTCGGTCTTGCCACTGCCTGTTTGCCCCAAAAGCAGTGCTTTTGATGAATCGCAAATCGCCTCAAACGCGCGATTTTGCGCGATTGAGAGCGGTTTTAGTGTTGGGGCAAGTTGTGGCAAAAACGCAAGCGATGATGCAATGGGAACAAAGAGTTGCAGGCTTTGACCAAGCGAGCAGAGATAATAAGACGCGATGAAGCGCGCAAGGTTTTGTTGTAGGGGTGTGAGACAGACAAAAAGCCGCTCAAAAATGGGTTTGACTTCAAAGTTTGGCTGCGCGCATTCTTCGAGCACGGCGGCATGGACGAGGCTGTTTTTGAGCGGAACAGAAACGACTTCGCCCGATTCGAGCGTACAATCACAACAATAGCTTAGAATCGGGCTTTTGCGTCCGATGAGTGCGAGATTATAATAATGCAACCTCACAACCATTCATCGAGATGTCCGCTCAAGATTTCGAGATTCGATTCGAGTTCAGCGCATTCTTGGCATTTTTGGATATAGGCTTTGAGCAAGTCCTTGATGTCGATATTGCTATTGTTGAGCCATTCGCATTCCTCTTGGACGCTCGGTAGAGCCTGCACGAGCGAAACATCATATTTCCGCCCCATAATGGTTGTGATGAGTTTTTGTGCCATGCGCTATCAAAACCGCTAGTAGGTTGTTGTGCCGCCACCAGCAACATCGTTGTGGCTGACACCAAGTGCTTTATTGATGTGTTCGAGCAAGGATTCGAGCTCTTTTTCTTTTTGGGCGAGCTCATTGTAGAGAGATTTGTTCTCGGCATTCTTTTCCTCGAGTGCTTGGGCGAGAATGCTTTTTTCTTGCTCGATACGGCGAATCTCGTCTTGTTGCAATGTGTATTTCTCAAGCAATGTGCTGATTTGCGTTGTGAGCTTTTCAATCACTGGTGCGTGTCGTTCCATTTTTTCTCCTAACTAGAAAGTGCGCTATAATTCTAGCATTTTATCGCTATATTTTTTCTAAAGGAATCGTGTGAGCCCACAAAACACCCCGCAAAACCCCTTACGTGTCCATGCATCCTATTCCCCAGCAGGCGACCAACCCGAGGCAATCGCAACTTTGAGCAAGAGTATACAAAATGGTAATCGCTATCAACTTCTGCTAGGCGTTACAGGGAGTGGCAAGACTTTTACAATGGCAAAAATCATCGAATCTTTGCAGATTCCAACATTGATTATGACGCACAATAAAACGCTTGCTGCACAGCTTTATAGCGAGTTTCGCGGCTTTTTTCCAAATAACCATGTTGAGTATTTTATCTCTCATTTTGATTATTACCAACCAGAAGCCTATATTCCTCGTCAGGATTTGTTCATCGAGAAAGATTCATCTATCAATGATGAGCTTGAGCGCCTGCGCCTGCGCGCGACAACAAGCCTGCTTGCCTATAATGATGTCATCGTTGTCGCGAGTGTGTCAGCGAATTATGGAATCGGTTCGCCCTATGAATATTCCGAGATGATTTTGCCGCTTGCTGTCGGACAGACATTCAACCAGCGCGAGCTTTTGCGCCGCATTGTCGATATGGGCTATGCGCGCAATGACAATTTTTTTGAATGTGGTGATTTCCGCGTGAGCGGCGAGGTGCTCGATATTTTCCCTGCATATAGCGAAGATGAGGTTGTGCGAATCGAGTTTTTTGGGGACGAAATCGAACGGATTGTGGTGCTCGATAGTATCGACTATCGCGAGTTGCGACAGATTAAGTCGTTTGTCCTTTATGCCGCAAATCCCTTTATCGTGGGCGAAGAGCGACAGAACTTGGCGCTGCAAAGTATCAAGGACGAACTGCTCGAGCGTCTTGCATTCTATCAAAAAGAGGGGCGCAATGTCGAGTTTGAACGGCTCAAAAGTCGTACAGAATTTGATTTAGAAATGATAGCCACAAGCGGAATCTGCAAGGGAATTGAGAATTATTCGCGCCACCTCACGGGCAAACAACAGGGCGAAACACCATATAGTCTGCTTGATTATTTTGAATTTAAGCAAATGCCCTATTTGGTGATTGTCGATGAATCGCATGTGTCGCTGCCCCAGTTTGGCGGCATGTACGCGGGCGATAGAAGCCGCAAAGAAGTTTTGGTTGAATATGGATTCCGATTGCCAAGTGCGCTTGATAATCGCCCGCTCATGTTTGATGAATTTATAAACAAAGCTCCACATTATTTATTTGTTTCAGCAACACCTGCGAAACTTGAAAAAGAACTTAGTGTTGTGGTTGCCGAACAGATTGTGCGCCCTACAGGTTTGCTCGACCCAAATTATGAGATTCTGCCTAGCAATAATCAGGTTGCGCGATTATATGATGAGATTTGTAAAACGATTGCAAATAAAGAGCGGGTTTTGATAACCGCGCTCACGAAAAAAATGGCAGAAGAGCTCACGCAATATTATAATGATTTGGGGCTCAAGGTGCGCTATATGCACTCCGATATTGACGCGATTGAGCGCAACGAGATTATTCGGCAATTGCGACTTGGCGAGTTTGATGTGCTCGTTGGAATCAACCTTTTGCGCGAGGGGCTCGACCTCCCAGAAGTCGCACTTGTCGCGATTCTTGATGCGGACAAAGCCGGGTTTTTGCGCAGCGAGACGAGCCTCATTCAGACAATGGGACGTGCGGCGCGTAATCTCAATGGGCGCGTGATTCTATTTGCCAACACAATCACACCATCGATGAAAATCGCGATGGATACAACAGACTATCGACGTAAAAAACAGCAAGATTTTAACAAAAAACATGGAATCGTGCCCCAAAGCGTGAGCCGCAAGATTGAACAAGAGCTCAAGGCAAATGTTGGCGATATTCCGCTAACTGCCGACAAACGTAGGATTCCAAAGAGTGAGCGCGACAAAATTATCAAAGAATTGACAAAACAAATGCACACAGCTGCAAAAGCGCTTGAATTTGAAGAAGCGGCGCGTTTGCGCGATGAGATTGCAAAGATTCGCAAGGCGTGATGTGGGGGGTTATTGGTGGAATCATGGAAGATTCTGTAAATCCTCGCAATGATAGCACAGAATCGGAGGTGCGACTTTAGTCGCACATTTAACGGTTGCGATTGAAATCGCACCTCCAAAGATTCCAAACATCATTGCGAGCTCGCAGCGCGAGCGTGGCAACCAACGACGTCGGGCAACCAAGAATCGTTGGCTGCCACTTGTCCTAATGAACGTCGCAATGACGATAGGAATCTCCGAATCCGCGCCCCCGCAGCACGACTAATACCCCTTCTCAATCCCTTCTGGTCGTTCGCGTGCGACTTTGCGCAAACATTGCATTTCTCTTGCATAATCGCCCCATAAGCCTTTGTTGTTGATACGTGCGATGTCTTCGAGCATTTGCAACTGGCTTTTGAGCAGTTCGTCCCCTTTGGTCTTTGGCATTGGACGATAGACACCAAAGCCTTCGCGAATGATTGTCGCATTGAACAAATGTGCGCCGTCTTGTACCAAACAATAGCCATTGGCATAGCCGAGTCGGTATTTTTGCTCGAGGAAAAGCGTGCGTTGTGTAAAAGTTTTCGCATACCAACGCATTTTTTGTGCTTTTTTAGCATCAATTTGGCATGACATTTCTGGTTGTGTATAAATCGGTGCTTGCACACCATAGAGCGAGCAATAGAGATAGCCAATGCGCGGCGCGTACATACTAAACAGCGAGGCAGCATAGACGCCCTTGAGCAACGCAAACATCGTTGCTGGCGGCTCGAATGCGAAACAAACACTGCAAAGCGCGACACAAAGCCATTGTTTCATTTGAGTTCTCCCCAATTTTTGCCCTTGCTCATGCCACAAACAAGCGGCACATGCAAGGAATAGATATGCTCCATTGTGTGCATGAGTTTCTGTGCGAGCAAATCGATGCTGTCTTCGCGGATTTCAAAGATGAGTTCGTCATGGATTTGCAGCAGCATACGCAAATCATGCGTCTGATAGTTTTGTCGATAGATTTCGAGCATTGCGAGTTTGATAAGGTCGGCTGCGCTGCCTTGAAAAATGGTATTGATTCCCTCGCGCAAATAGGCGGCTTTTGTATGGTCGGGAATATCACCAAAGCTAAAATGCCGCTTGCGTCCTAGCAGCGTTGCTGCATAGCCATTGCGTAAAATTTCTTCTTCGGCGTTTTTGAGATATGTTTTGACCGTTGGGAAGGAATCAAAATAGCTTTGAATATAATTTTTAGCGTCTGTCAGGCTGATTTGTAGAGTTTCAGACAGCTTTTTTGCGCCCATTCCATAAATTAGCCCAAAATTAATGCTTTTGGCAATCGCACGTTTTTGGTTGGCAAATTCTGCACTAAAGATTTTTTTTGCCGTTTCATAATGAATGTCTGCACCCTCGAAAAATGCGTTTGTGAGCGTGGAATCACCCGAAAAATGGGCGAGAAGGCGCAACTCGATTTGGGAATAATCGAGGCTCAAAAGCACAAAGCCCGATTCAGCGATGAAGCCCTCACGAATCTGCTTGCCCAAATCGCTGCGCACGGGGATATTTTGCAAGTTTGGATTGCGCGAGCTCAAGCGTCCTGTTGCTGTGCCTGTCTGGAGAAACGAGCTGTGAATACGTGGCGATTTTTGGTTTTTGGCAAGCTGTAAGAGTGGCTCGATATAGGTACTTTGGAGCTTGAATACTTCGCGATATTGGAGCAAAGGCGGAATGATAGGATGTGTGTCTTTGAGGCTTAAGAGCACGCTTTCATTGGTGCTGTAACCATTTTTTGTGCGCTTTTTGTATGGCAGCTTGAGTCGCTCAAAGAGAATCTCGCCAAGTTGCAATGGAGAATTGATGTTGAAACTGCATTGCGCGTATTGATAAATTTCTTCGGTGAGTGCAAGAAGTTGTGCTGCAATCGGCTTTTTGAGAGATTCAAAAAAAGGCACATCGATGCAAATTCCATTTTCTTCGAGACTTTGAATGACGCGAATAAAGGGAAACTCAAGTTTTTTTGCGACATCGAGCAGATTGCTATCCGTCCTTGCGATTTGTTGTGTTAGAATCTCATAGAGGGCGAAGGTGGCTTGTGCATCTTCTGCGGCATATTGTGTCGCCGTGTCGAGCAAGATGTCGCTAAAAATCGCCTTTTTGGGGACAACATCGCTAAAGGCAATCATCGTATGGTTGAGGCATTTTTTAGCAAGCGAATCGAGCGCTAGCGGTTGGTCGCTATCAAGGAGCCATGCGAGCACCATTGTATCATAGAGATTGTCGAGGCTCACATTGATACCGAAATTGTAGGCAATGACTTCGAGGTCAAATTTGAGATTATGCCCAATCAGCGGGTGTTGCACAATCTTTGTCATCGCTCTGTGCGCGTCTTGCAATGGAATCTGCTCTGGTGCGCCGATGTAGCTGTGTGCAAGTGGGACATAGTAGCCTTTGTGTGCGTCAAAGGCGAAACTAAAGCCGACAATCTTTGCGCTGCGCGAATCAAGTGATGTTGTCTCGGTATCGAATGCAATCGGGGCATTGGGCTCGAGGCTATCGAGCAATGCCATAAGACAATTGATGTCGTTTATCATTTCTGCATTGCGCACAAAGCCCGTGAGCGCTTTTTGTTGCTCGAGCTCTTGGGGTTGCAAAGGGAGCAAGCGCCGTGGCGTGATTTTTTGGACAATGCGCTTGAAATCGAGCGCTTGCAGCTCGGGCAGGATTTCTAAAAGGGGATTGGAATCGGGCAAAATCGCTTCGTCAAATTGCAAAGGAAACTCTAAATCTTGCGAGAGGCGCACGAGCTTTTGTGACAAAAAGGCATTTTCTTTGCTTTCGACAAGGAGTGTCGCTTGCCTTGTGCTCAATTTGTCAAGGTTGTCATAAATGGCTTGCAGGCTGCCAAATTGTGTGAGCAGGCTCGCCGCGCCCTTTGCGCCGATTCCTCTGACACCAGGGACATTGTCGCTCGCATCGCCCACAATGCTTTGGTAGTCGACAAATTGTGCGGGCGTTACGCCATATTTTTCAAAACAGCTTTCTTCGGTCATAAAGCTTTTACTCACAGGGTTATAGAGTCGCACGCGGTCGTTGATGAGCTGGCAAAAGTCTTTGTCATGCGTGATGATTGTGATTTGGTAGCCCTCTGTGTATGCGCGGCGAGACAGCGAAGCAATCACATCATCAGCTTCAAAGCCGGCGGCATTGAGGCTTTTTAGATTCATTTTAGAAATCCATTCGATGATGATAGGAATCTGCTCGGCTAAATCAGCTGCAATCTCGGGACGCGTGGCTTTGTAGTTTGGGTCAATGCCTTTGCGAAGATTTTCTTCTTGGCTTTCGAGTGCGAAAATAAGCGGTTGTTGTTTGTATTCTTTATGCAAAGCCAAAATGAGGTTTGCAAAGCCCATGAGCACACCCGTTGGTTGCCCATTGGGAGCAGAGAGTGGCGGCAGGGCAAAAAAAGAGCGGAATAAAAATCCAAATGTGTCGACAAGAATCAAATTTTTCATCAAGCGATTGTAGCAAAATCAAGCTGAAAAAGTCGCCAAAGCGATTAGCAAAATTGGATATAATGGCATGAGTAGGTGGCGCATGGGTTTTGCGTTTGGAGTGGGGAATGGAATTTTATTGAGATGTTTCGCTTACGCTCAACATGACAAAAATTCGTCATTGCGAGGCGACAGCCGAAGCAATCAACGATTCTTGGTTATTCAACGTTGTTGGTTGCCACTGCCTTGCAGGCTCGCAATGACGATTGGAAACTTTTTGTGGATTCTAAAACGATAGATACCTTTAAGGAAATAAACATGAGAAACTTTGTCAATCGTCTGATTGAACGTGATTGGATACGTGTTATCAACGAGCCCGTGGATATTGAACTCGAAATGGCACATATTGCGTATATCGAAGTCAAAAAGCAGGATGCAAAAGCTTTGCTATTCACGCGTCCAACGCATCAAGGCAAAATCTATGAGATTCCTGTCTTGATGAATCTTTTTGGTAGCGCAAAGCTTGTTGAGTTGGTTATCGGCGATGTCGAACAGCTCGCCGATAATGTGAGTAAACTTTTGCGCCCAAAACCGCCAAAGAGTGTAGCAGAGGGCATGCATTGGATTCGGACGATGTGGCAGCTTGCGCATATTTTCCCAAAGCGCACGCGCACGCGCGGGCTTTGTCAAGAGGTGATTGCAGAACGTGAAAATGTGAATCTCCTTGAGCTGCCGATTCTAAAGACGTGGGAAAAAGACGCCGCGCCTTTTATCACGATGGGGCAGGTGTATGCACAGAGTCTTCATGGCAAGGTGCAAAATCTAGGAATGTACCGGCTGCAGCTGCGCGGGCGCAATGAGCTCGCGCTGCATTGGCAGATTCATAAAGATTCTGTGAAAATGTTCGAATCCTACCGCAAGGCTGGGCAGAAAATGCCTGTGTCTGTGGCGCTTGGCGGCGACCCGCTCTATACATGGTGCGCGACTGCGCCACTGCCCTATGGCATCTTTGAGCTGCTGCTCTATGGCTATATCCGCAAAAAGCGTGCTCGGCTTGTACGTTGCGTGAGTAATCCGCTGTATGTGCCGCATGATGCGGATATTGTGATTGAAGGCTGGGTTGATGTGAATCGGCTCGAGCCCGAAGGTCCCTTTGGCGACCATACGGGATTCTACACGCCAATTGAAGATTATCCCGTGCTTGAGGTGAGTGCCATCACGCGCAAGAAGAATCCGATTTATCCCGCCACGGTTGTGGGCAAGCCGCCGCTTGAGGACAAATTTTTGGGCTATCCAACCGAGAGGATTTTTTTGCCGCTATTGCGCACGACAGCGCCCGAGCTGCTCGATTATTACATGCCCGAAAATGGCGTGTTCCACAATCTGATTCTTGCCAAAATTGCGCCGCTCTACCCGAGCCATGCCGAGCAGATTATGCATGCGCTCTGGGGTGTGGGGCAGATGAGCTTCGTCAAGCATGCCATTTTTGTGGGCAAAGACGCGCCCAATCTGCATGACAGCGAGGCAATCACGTGCTTTGTCCTCGCGCGCCTTGCGCCGCAAAAACTGCTCTTGAGCCACGGCGTGTGCGATGCGCTCGACCACGCGAGCGAGGGCTACGCGCATGGTGGCAAGCTCGGAATCGATTGCACGGGCGAGGTTGTGGCAAACGATGTCATGCGCCTCGAGGATTCCGCGCTGCTTGCAAAAATGCGCGCGCTTGCGCCCGAGGTGCGTTCACTGCGGCAGATTTTTGTCGATACGTCCAACCCGATTGCACTTGTGGGCGTGCAAAAAACCCGCGCCCTGCGTGTGTTGCCCGAGATTCTTGCGCCGCTTTTGCCGCACCTTAGAGTCGTTGCGTTTTTTGATGATTGCAAGCTCGATTTGGACAATCAATACATGAATCTCTGGCGCGCCGTGAATAGCATAGACGCACTACGTGATGTGTGGGTGCGCGAAAAGAGTGTGTTTGTCGATTGTACCGACAAGGGCGCACTCGAGGGATACAACAAGACATGGGCAATTGAGACAGATTGCACAGAAGAAGTGATTGAGAGCCTGCGCGCAAGGGGGCTCATCGATGTCGATGACGCATTCTTGCGCGCGTTTCAGATTTGTAGCTCGATTGTACGTTAGAATCCGCGATTGATGGCGTCGACGCTGTCTTTCGCGTCCCCAAACAGCATGCGGCTGTTTTCGTTGAAAAAGAGCGGATTTTGCACGCCCGCATAGCCCGCATTCATCGAACGTTTGAACACAATCACTTGTTTTGCATTCCACACTTTGAGCACAGGCATGCCTGCAATCGGGCTGTTTGGGTCGGTCTCGGCGCTTGGATTCACGGTGTCGTTTGCGCCAATCACCAGCACGACATCGGTTTCGGGGAAATCATCGTTGATTTCGTCCATTTCGAGCACGATGTCATACGGCACTTTCGCTTCGGCAAGCAAGACATTCATGTGTCCGGGCAGTCGCCCAGCGACAGGGTGAATGGCGAATCGCACCTTGCAGCCGCGCGCTTGGAGCTTTTGGGTCAGGTCATAAATCGGATATTGCGCCTGTGCAACAGCCATTCCATAGCCTGGGACGATAATCACGCTGCTTGCGTCTTTGAGCATTTCTGCCGCACTTTCGGCGCTAATCTCGACATATTCACCCATTTCTTCGCCGCTTGCTGCGCTGCTGCCGTCTGTGCCAAAGCCGCCCGCAATCACGCTAATGAATGAGCGATTCATCGCCTTGCACATAATATATGACAGAATCGCGCCCGAAGATCCAACGAGCGCACCTGTGATGATGAGCAAGTCATTGCCGAGAATAAATCCCGAGGCGGCTGCTGCCCAGCCTGAATAGGAATTGAGCATGGAAATCACGACAGGCATGTCTGCCCCGCCGATGGACGCAACTAAATGCCAACCAAATGCGAACGCAATCAACATCATGATGAATAACGCCGTGCCCTGAACACCTGCTTTTTCGCTTGCAACAAACACCCACAAAAGCAGCAAGGAAACGAGAATCGCCGCGCCGTTTAGGTAGTGCTTGCCGCGCAACATGAGCGGCTTTGCCGAAAGGATTCCGCGCAATTTGCCAAACGCGACAATCGAGCCTGTGAAGGTAACCGCGCCGATAAATACGCCAAGCGAGATTTCTGTGAGGTGGATTGCATGCATAGTATCGCTAAGGAACAAGTCTTCGCCCGAATCGATGAAGCTATTCCAACCCACGATGACGGCAACAAGCCCCACAAAGCTATGCAAAACAGCGACAAGCTCGGGCATTTCGGTCATTTGGACTTTGCGTGCGAGATAGATTCCAATCGCGCCGCCGATGACCATTGCGCTCAAAACAAGCGCGATATGCCCTGTTTCGCCCCCAAAAATCGTTGCCAAGAGGGCGATTGCCATTCCAATGATTCCAAAGATATTGCCTCGCTTTGCACTCTCTTGCTGCGAAAGTCCAGCGAGTGAGAGGATAAACAAAACGGCGGCAATCAGATAGGCGACATTGACTAGACCAATCATAGAATCTCCTTATTTACGGAACATTTTCAGCATGCGTTGCGTAACGACAAAGCCGCCGAAGATATTGATGCTCACGAGCAGGATTCCGACAAACGCGAGGAAGCTCACAAAGCCCCCGCTGCCGATTTGCAGCAGCACGCCGATGATGATGATGCCTGAAATAGCGTTTGTAACGCTCATAAGCGGTGTGTGCAGCGCCCCGCTGACATTCCAAACGACATAATAACCCACAATGCAGGCAAGTACAAAGACGCTGAAATGTGCTAAGAATGCGTTCTCGACATTCTCGAACAACCACGCGAGCAAGAGCGCAACAAGCGCTGCTGCGCCGTATTTGATGCATGGGCAAAGCTGTTTGGGCGGTTCTTTGAGCTGCACGGGCGCGGCTTCTGCGGCGGGCTTTTTGGGCGCGGCGGAGACCTTGATAGGTGGCGGTGGGAAGGTGATTTCGGCTTCGCGCACCACTGTTGCAGAGCGGATAATCTCGTCATCAAAATCAATCTGCAATGTGCCGTCTTTTTGCTTGCAAAGCAGCTTGATGAGATTCAAAAGATTAGTAGCATAGAGTTGCGAAGACTGCGTGGGCAGGCGGCTTGGCAAGTCGGTATAACCGATGATTTTCACACCATTTGGCGAGGTTATCACTCTATCCTTCTCGGTGAGCTCACAATTCCCGCCATTTGCAGCAGCGAGGTCGACAATCACGCTGCCCGAATGCATGCTTGCAATCATCTCGGCTGTGATAAGTTTTGGTGCGGGTTTGCCCGGAATCAGCGCTGTGGTGATGATGATGTCGACTTCTTTTGCTTGCGCGGCGAAGAGCTCCATTTCAGCCTTGATATATTCGGGGCTCATGACTTTTGCATAACCATCGCCGCTGCTTGCTTCTTCTTGGATATGTACCTCGAGAAACTCTGCACCCATACTTTGGACTTGCTCGCGCACTTCGGGGCGGGTATCAAACGCGCGCACAATCGCGCCGAGACTATGCGCCGTGCCGATTGCAGCAAGCCCGGCGACACCTGCACCAATGACAAGAACCTTTGCCGGGGGCACCTTGCCTGCTGCCGTGATTTGCCCTGTGAAGAATCGCCCAAATTCAAAGGCAGCCTCGACAATCGCACGATAGCCCGCGATGTTTGCCATGGAGCTTAGAGCGTCCATACTCTGTGCGCGCGAGATTCGAGGCACACAATCCATGGAGAGTGTGGTGATTTTTTTAGCTTGGAGTTTTTCCAAAAGATTGGGATTGTGTGCAACGTTCATAAGCCCAATGAGTGTTGCACCTTCTTTGATAAGCGCGATTTCGTTATCGGTTGGGGCATTGACTTTGAGAATCACATCGCCTGCAAAGATTTGCTTTTTGTTTTTGATTGTTGCGCCCGCTTGTGTATAGTCGGAATCGCTGAAATTTGCGTGCTTGCCTGCACCTTGTTCCACAGAAACATCGAAACCGAGTTTGATGAATTGCGCAACGCTGCTAGGCGTTGCAGCAACGCGCAATTCACCAGTGGTCTGCTCTTTGGGAATGGAAATATTCATTGCCTTGCCTCCTATTGAGTAGTGTGTAAGATTATAGCAGAAATTGCTAAAACTTCCCCATAGTCTCTAACTGCGCAAAGTTCTAGTATTCAAGCTTTTTTTGTAAGGCTTTAATATGAAAACTTTTGCGATGAATAGGGAGAAATCCATATTGTTGTATTGCGCTGATATGCGCCTTTGTGCCATAGCCACAATGTTTATCAAAGCCATAGTTGGGATATTGCGCATGCCAGCCGAACATCTCTGCGTCTTTTGCACATTTAGCAAGAATACTTGCGGCAGAAATGCAAGGAATCGTCGAATCGCCTTTGATGATGGGGCGAAAATCGCGGATTCCAAAGTTTGTGTTGCCATCAACAAGATATTGTTCTGCCGCTAGTTCATCGCGGATTTGTCGCAATGCGCGTGCAAGGCAGGCACTAAGTCCAAGCGAGTCGACTTGTTTGTTGCAAAAACTAACCACGAAAAAGCGCGCGTTTTGTTGAATGACATCTCGCAATGCGAATCGTTTTTCACGGCTCAATGTCTTGGAATCGCACAATCCACTTATGGGCTGCAACAGCACAACGCCCGCGACAAAAAGCGCGCCCGCAATGCAGCCACGTCCTGCTTCATCGACACCACAAATTACCATTGTTCCCCCAAAGCAAACTCCCAAAATGGCAACACAAAAGAAGGCAGAGGCGCTTTGCGCTCAAAGGCTGTGGCAAGCGTGATGACATAGAGCCGCGCAAGGTCTTTATGTTGGTTGTATGCTTTTTCGATTCGGTTTAGAATCGAATCTTCACTTAAAAATGGTGCGGCGATAAAACCGATGTTGGCATCTTTTGTAGTTAGCAAAAAGTCGAGATGATTTGAATAGAAGGGTTGCCCGATTTTTTGGAGTTCAAGAAAAATCATATTTTCAAACAGAGCAACGAAGTTGCGTTGGTAGGAGATTGCCGAAAATAGCGAGAAATCCCAGAAATAGAGTTTTTTGGGTGCTTTTTCATGGTGGAGTTTGGGCACAAAAAAGACGATTTTTTGCAGCTCAAAATCGTGAATACAGCGGTACATTGTGTCTTTGCTAATCGATTGTGTTTTTTTAAGATGTGTGTAGAGATGGTGTGTCGTGAGTGTGTGTCCCATAAAAGGCAAGATTCCTTGTAATATGCGTGTGTTATCACCCAGCGCAAGAATCTCGCGTTTGCGTTCGCCTTTTTTGGATTCATCAAGCAGGCAGATTTCAGGCATTGTGCCATCGAGCAAGAAGAGATTGAATAGATGTTCTGCCGTGTTGCTATGCGCAAAGCTCACATACTCCTCAAAATCGAGCCCCGATAGGCAATATTGCGCTCGATTGGGCAGCGGAGATTTTGAGACAAGCAGAATCGATGCTGTGCTATGCATGTGGATTTTGTCAATTGCGGCTTGGAAGAGTGCAGGCATCGAGAAATGGTCGAGAATGAGCAAATCGCATTGTTTTTGGATTGTGAAAGGCGGGAGAGAATTAGCAATGTCGGCAAGATGTTGTTGCAGACGTATGTCGCCACAATCGAGATAGAAAGGATTTTTGAAATGCTCACTATGACGTTTGGCGAGCATTGTTTTGCCGACTTTTGGAGCTCCATAGAGATTAAAAATCTCACGTTTTGTGGTTGGAATCACTAGCTTGCGTGCCAATGACTTGATGCTGTGCTTCTGTTCTTTTTCATAGATTCGTTCCAAAATATCGATTGTCTTTCCTTTTAGCGTATTGTTTGATATTATAGCACAAAAGCCGTATATCGTGGATTTTGTGCTCTTTTGGCGCGAAGATATGTCCAATCTATCCTTTTAATAAGGAAATAAAATGCAAAAAAATTGCGCAAAAAGCGTGGAAATCTCTTGATAACTCTTGCAAAAAGAAAGAGAATGGGGTATGATTCTGGTTTTGAATGTGGAAGCAACACAGACATGACGCTTGCCGCGCTGTGTGTTTGGCAGTGATTTTAGAATGTGTGTTCTTTGATATTGTAAGGAAACAAAATGGAAAAAATTAGATTCAAGCTCAAGGCGTATGACCATCGAGTGCTTGACAGAACGGTTGCTTCGATTGTTGAAGCTGTGAAACGAACGGGTTCTGAAATTCGCGGACCCATTCCTTTGCCCACAACAAAGAGACGTTACACGGTGTTACGTTCTCCGCATATCAATAAGGATTCGCGAGAGCAATTCGAGATTCGTGTGCATACGCGCTTGATTGATGTTGTGTCTGCAACGCCAGACACGGTCGAGAGTCTCACAAAGCTTGATTTAGCGCCCGAAGTTGATGTCGAAGTGCGCTCATTAGACAAATAGTCGGGCAGTTGGAAGACAAGAGTCGTAAAATTGGAAAATTTTGGGAATCCATATCCCAAACCATAAAGGATTGAGATGGAGTTTTTAGTCGAAAAAATTGGAATGAGCCGCACACTAGCGGCGATTAGCACGCCTGTAACACTTTTGCGTGTGCAAGAAGCAAAGATTTGCGAGATGATTGGTGAAAATAAAGCGCTTGTTGCCTATCCGCGCGGAAAGACATTGAATAAGTCCATTGGTGGTCAACAAAAAAAATACAACCTTCCTAAAGAATATAATCGCTTTATGACACTTGAGGTCGCAACAGGTAGCACAGGAGATATGGCTATCGAATCGCTTGCCGAGGCAAAACGATTGAAAATCACATTTCGTACAAAAGGGCGCGGCTTTAGCGGGGTGATGAAACGTTGGAATTTTAATGGAGGTCCTGCTGCACATGGGCATCGATTCCATAGACGCACTGGCTCAATTGGAAATCGTGAGTGGCCTGGGCGCGTACAGCCGGGCAAAAAAATGGCAGGGCACTATGGCAATGAAACCGTGACAGTACAAAATGAAGTCGTCTCTTTTGACGCACAGAAACGTGTTTTGGTTGTGAAAGGTTCAATACCCGGCTATAACGGCGCATTTGGAAAAATAAAGGTGGTTCGATGAGTTCTGCAGCAATTGTATTAGACGCTAACATGCAAAAAAATGGCGAGCTTGCTCTGCCTGAATGTTATAAGGACATTCATGAGCACAATCTTTATCTCTATGTCAAGTCCTATTTAGCTTCATTTCGTGTGAATTGTGCCTCGTCTAAAAATCGTGGCGAGGTGAGTGGTGGTGGTAAAAAACCATGGAGCCAAAAAGGCGGTGGCAGGGCACGAGCTGGGAGCATCACTTCTCCTGTATTTGTTGGTGGGGGCGTTGCACATGGTCCTAGGAATAATCGGAATTATGCTCTAAAAATAAATAGAAAACAAAAGAAACTTGCATTACATTATGCTCTCTTTGAAAAAGCAACAGAGGGTCGGCTTTTTGTCGTGGATAGTATCAAAGTAGAGAGTGGCAAAACAAAAGATGCTTTTGCACTTTTTCGACAAATCGGGCAAAAGGATACTTTATTTGTTGTGGATAGTATAGATGTTAAGACTGACTTGGCATTTCGCAATTTGAAAAAATGCTATGTTGTTGATTCTACAGAGCTGAATGCATATCTTGTTGCTGTTTTTAAATCTGTCGTGGTTGAAAAAGCAGTATTTGAAAAATTGATTAAAGAGGGCTAACAATGGCAGATATTACCGACATTAAATCTATTATGTATACAGAAAAGTCCCTAAAATTGCAGGAAGAGAATGTATTAGTCGTGCAAACTTCTCCGCGAGTGAGTAAGCAGCAGCTCAAAGAAGTTTTTAAAGAATACTTTGGCTTTACACCGCTTCGTGTCAATTCTTTGCAACAAGATGGTAAGGTAAAGTTTATGAGGACTCGCAGCAGCTCGGGCAAAAAAATCAAAGGTCAGCGAGTGTCGTTTAAGAAATTCTATGTCAAACTCCCAGAGGGTGCGCGCATAGAATCACTCGCCGTATAAGGAGAAAATAATGGCTATTAAAACCTATAAGCCCTACACACCAAGTCGCCGATTCATGAGCAATTTGAGCTCAAGCGACATTACAGCAAAGGCAAGTGTGCGCAAGCTGCTCGTCAAGTTGCCTGTAACATCGGGGCGCAACAACAACGGCAGAATCACAAGCCGACACAAAGAAGGTGGGGCGAAGAAGCTGTATCGCGTGATTGATTTCAAACGTAATAAATATGGCATTGAAGGGCGTGTGCAAGCGATTGAGTACGACCCCTACCGCAATTGCCGCATTGCCCTCGTGAGCTACAAAGACGGGGAGAAACGTTACATTCTCCAACCCAATGGGCTCGGCGTGGGTGATGCTGTGTTGGCTGCCGAAGAGGGGCTTGATATTCGTGTGGGATATGCAATGAAGTTGCGCGCGATTCCCATTGGAACAATTGTGCATAATGTCGAGTTGTATCCCGGTGCTGGTGGACAGATTGCTCGAAGCGCAGGTGCAAGCATGCAGATTATGGGACGTGAGGGCAAATATACCATATTGCGCATGCCAAGTGGTGAAATGCGTTATATCTTAAGTGAATGCATGGCGACTATTGGTGTTGTTGGTAATGCAGACTTTGCGAATATTTCTATCGGCAAAGCAGGTCGGAATCGTTATCTTGGTGTTCGCCCACAAACAAGAGGTAGTGCGATGAACCCTGTTGACCACCCACACGGAGGGGGAGAGGGCAAAACAGGTTCGAGCGGACACCCTGTGTCGCCATGGGGTATGCCAACCAAAGGTTACAAAACTCGTCGTAAAAAAGCGAGCGACAAATTGATTATTTCAAGACGAAAAAAATAGGAACGGATTATGGCTAGATCGATTAAAAAAGGTCCTTTTATAGATGACCATCTTCTTAAGAAAGTTCAGAAGAGTAAGGCAGCGAAAGATAATAAACCCATTAAAACATGGTCAAGACGTAGCACAATTTTGCCTGATATGATTGGTATGACTTTCAATGTTCATAATGGGCGCGCATTTGTTCCTGTATATATTACCGAGAATCATGTTGGCTATCGTTTGGGTGAATTTGCTCCTACACGCACTTTTAAAGGGCATAAGGGCAGTGTCCAAAAAAAGATTGGTAAATAAGGAGTGTCTATGAGTAAAGCATTATTGCGTTTCGTTCGCCTCTCTCCTACAAAAGCGAGGTTGATTGCGCGTGAGATTCAAGGCATGAATGCAGAGATTGCTCTTGCTTCGCTTGAGTTTACTCCCAACAAAGCAGCAAGGTTAATTGCTAAGGTTCTTGCTTCTGCTATTGCAAATGGCAATTATGAGGCAGGCAATGTTGAAATTGCATCATGTCGCATTGATACTGGTCCTGTCTTGCGCCGTTTCACACCGCGAGCAAGGGGTCGTGCGACACCTATTCGCAAGCCCACATCGCATATTTTTGTTGAGGTGGCAGAGATGACAGATAAGAAACCAACAAAATACTCATCAAGGAGAGGTAAAAAAGTGGCACAGAGTGAGGATAAGTAGTTATGGGTCAAAAAGTTAATCCAATTGGTCTGAGGCTGGGTATCAATCAAAATTGGAAATCACGTTGGTTTCCTCATTTTGGGGCAACTCCTGAAAATATTGTTGAGGACCATAAGATTCGTCAATTTTTGAAGAAGAATCTTAGTATGGCAGGTGTAAGTGAGATTGTGATTGAACGAACAGCTAAAAAATTGCGCATTACCGTTGTGGCTGCACGTCCGGGTGTGATTATTGGCAAGAAGGGTTCTGATGTTGAAAATATCAAAAAAGCCTTACAAAAAATTGTTGATAACAATAATAAAGATGGCGAGAAAAAAGATGTTGGAATTAATATCAAAGAAGTTAAACGTCCCTATGCAAATGCGCAGCTAGCAGCCGAGAATGTTGCGATGCAGCTCGAGAAACGTGTCGCATTTCGTAGAGCAATGAAAAAGGTCATGCAAAATGCGATGAAATCGGGTGCAAAAGGCATTAAGGTGCAAGTCTCTGGACGTTTGGCTGGGGCAGAGATGGCACGCATGGAATGGTATATGGACGGTCGTGTTCCTTTGCACACACTACGAGCAAAGGTGGAATATGGATTTGCCGAAGCAATGACGACTTATGGGATTATCGGAGTTAAAGTATGGATTTTTAAAGGGGAAATTCTACAAAAAGGCATTCAGGTTGAAAAACGTGAAAGCAATGATAGAGAATCTCGCCTAGCAAGACGAAGGAGACAACAGTAATGTTAATGCCAAAACGTACAAAATACCGAAAACAAATGAAAGGGCGCAATCGCGGTAAGGCATTTCGCGGCAATTCTCTTGCATTTGGGACGATTGGAATCAAAGCGCTTGAGCATGGTCGCATTGATTCGCGGCAAATTGAGGCAGCGCGTATTGCAATGACACGTCATACTAAGAGAGCGGGGCAGACTTGGATTCGTGTTTTTCCTGATAAGCCTTTAACTGCCAAGCCTCTTGAAGTACGCATGGGGAAAGGGCGCGGTGCGGTAGAGAAATGGGTGATGAATATCCAACCAGGTCGAATCATTTATGAAATGGGAAGTGTTGATGAGGCACTTGCTAGAGAGGCGCTTGCACTTGCTCAAAGCAAACTTCCTTTTCGGACAAAGATTGTAACAAGTGAGAGTGAAAATGAAATATACTGAAATCATCAATAGAGATAAAGGAGAGTTACAAAAGCTCCTGAAAGAAAAGAAATTGCATTTATTTGAGCTTCGCTTAAGATTTCGGACAATGCAATTGAAAAACCCTAATGAATTAAGGGCTGTTCGCAAGGAAATTGCACGTATCAATACAGCTCTTGTGGCAAAAGGTTAGACATGAATGAGAACAAACAGGCACATAAACGTGTGATTCAAGGCAGTGTTGTTGCAAAGAGTGGCGATAAAAGCGTTTCGATTCTTGTTGAAAAAAGAGTAATTCACCCAAGATACCGAAAAATCGTGAAACGTTTTAAGAAATATTTGGTCCATGATGAAGAAAATAAAATTAAAGTAGGAGATGTTATTGAAGCAATTGAATGCAAGCCTATATCAAAGCGTAAAGCATTCATGCTCCATAAGGTCGTCTCTGTGGGAGTTGAGTTATGATACAGAGTTTTACACGATTGAATGTCGCAGATAATAGTGGCGCAAAAGAAGTCATGTGCATCAAGATTTTGGGTGGAAGCAAAAGACGTTATGCAACTGTGGGCGATATTATCGTTGCTTCTGTCAAAAAGGCGATTCCAAATGGCAAGGTTAAAAAGGGGCAAGTCGTTAAAGCTGTCGTTGTTCGCACCAAAAAGGAGATTCAAAGAGGTAACGGTTCTCTGATTCGCTTTGATGATAATGCTGCCGTGATTTTGGATAACAAACGAGAACCAATTGGAACACGTATCTTTGGTCCTGTGGGGCGCGAAGTGCGCTATGCGAATTTTATGAAAATCGTATCTTTGGCACCGGAGGTTTTGTAATGGCACATATCAAACGAGGGGACAAAGTCAAAGTGATTGCTGGCGATGATAAGGGTAAAATAGCAGAAGTATTACGTGTTTTGCCCAAAAAATCCAAAGTCATTGTTGCGGGCTGCCATGTTGTGAAAAAGAGCATTAAGCCCAATGATAACAATCCTAAAGGTGGTTTTATCCAAAAAGAGCTACCGATTCATATTTCTAATGTGCAGAAAGTAGAGGAGGCATAATATTATGTATCAACTTAAAAGCTTCTATAAAAATGAGGTGCGTGCACAATTAAAAGAAAAACTTCAGCTCAAAAATCCGATGTTGTTACCAAAGCTTGAAAAGATTGTGATTAGTGTAGGTGCGGGTGATTATGCAAAAGATAGTAAAGTGATGCAAAATATTGCCGATACAATTTCGCTGATTGCAGGGCAAAGAGCCGTGATTACTCTTGCTAAAAAATCTGTTGCTGGATTCAAGATGCGCGAAGGAATGCCTATGGGTGTGAAAGTTACATTGCGCAATAACCAGATGTATAACTTTCTTGAAAAACTCATTGTGATTGCATTGCCTCGTGTGCGCGACTTTCGTGGCGTATCACGTAATGGTTTTGATGGGCATGGCAATTATAGCTTTGGTCTCAATGAGCAGCTGATGTTTCCAGAAGTTGTTTATGATGATATTATGGTAACACATGGCATGAATATCACAATTGTAACAACTGCACAAACAGATAAAGAAGCATTCCAATTGCTCGAAGCTCTTGGTATGCCTTTTGCAAAAGGAAGAACAAATGGCTAAGAAGTCAATGGTAATCAAGGCAAAAAGAAAACCAAAATTTAAAGTTCGTGCTTATACTCGTTGCAAGATTTGTGGCAGACCACATTCTGTATATCGAGATTTTGGTTTGTGCCGCGTGTGTTTGCGTAAAATGGGTAATGAGGGTTTAATCCCTGGAATGCGAAAAGCAAGTTGGTAAGGAGTAGGATATGATGAGCGATATTATTGCCGATTCTCTAACGAGAATCCGGAATGCTTCAATGCGGAGACTCGAGCATACAACGCTTTGCTATGCCAAGATTATTGTTTCTATCCTTGATGTATTCATGTCGAAGGGCTTTATTGAGAGCTACAAAATTGTTGGAAACGAAGGAAAGCAATCTATCAAAGTGATTCTGCGTTATGATGAAGATGGTCGTTCTGTTATTAGCGAAATTAAACGCATTAGCAAACCAGGTAGACGTGTTTATAAGGGTCGCGATGAGCTGAAACGTTTCAAGAATGGTTATGGTCTTATTGTTGTGAGCACATCAAAAGGTGTGGTGAGCAACGAAGACGCCTATAAGTCCAACGTTGGTGGCGAAGCGTTGTGTAGCATTTGGTAAATGATGAAGGGATAACGATGTCAAGAATAGGAAAAAAGCCAATCACAATTCCCAGTGGAATTGAAGTAAAAGTCGAGCATAATACAATCCATATTTCAAAAGGCAAACATAAAATTGCATTGGATACTTTTGGACGTGTGCAGTTGAAATTTGAAAATGGTTCTCTTGTCTTTGCCCCTAATGGTACAGAATCGAAAGACCGAGCATTTTGGGGTACGTATCGAGCGCTTACCAACAATATTATTGAAGGTTTAGATAAGGGTTTCAGTAAACAGCTCGAAATCAACGGAGTGGGTTATAGGGCAGCTGTAAAGGGCAAGGTTTTGGAACTTAATCTTGGTTTTTCACATCCTATTCAATATGATATTCCTGAAGGAATTGAAATGGTGGTGGATAAAAATATATTAACCATCAAAGGTATTGATAAACAACAAGTAGGACAGGTTGCAGCCAATATTCGCAGTTTTCGACCCCCAGAACCCTATAAGGGCAAGGGTGTCAAATATGCTGATGAAGTGATTATCCGCAAAGCGGGCAAAACTTCTAAAAAATAAGGAAAAACAATGTTAGAAAAAGCTATACGACAGAAAAATCGTCTTCGCATTAAACGCAAAATGCGTACACGAAGTAAAATTTATGGAACAGCACAAAAACCTCGGCTTTCTGTTTTTCGTTCTAATCGCTATTTCTATGCTCAAGCCATTGATGATGAGAACTCTATAACGCTTGCTGTTGTAGATGGCAAAACAATGGGTTTGAAAGCAAACACAGAAGATGCAAAAAAGATTGCTCATACATTGGCAGAAAAGCTAAAGTCAAAAGGGATTCGCACGATTGTTTTTGATAGAAATGGCTATCTCTACCATGGAGTGATTGCGGCTTTTGCTGATTCTTTACGCGAAAATGATGTGTTGTTTTAGGAGGAAAGAGAAAATATGGAAAATACTAAAGAAGTAGAGACTCAAGAAACGCTTGCAGAAACAGCACAAGAGCGAACAGAAGTTCGTGAGAAGTCAGAAGAGCGCGAAGTCATGCGTGAGGGTATGCGCCCTGGCTTTAAAGAGGTGGTTGTTAATATTGGGCGCGTAACAAAAGTTGTTAAAGGTGGTCGACGTTTTCGTTTCAATGCGCTTGTTGTTGTGGGAGATGAGAATGGCACTGTGGGATTCGGGCTTGGTAAAGCAAAAGAAGTTCCAGATGCAATCAAAAAAGCTGTCGATGATGCTTTTAAAAATCTTGTTAAAATCAATATCAAAGGTACAACCATTGCCCATGATATTGAATACAAATACAATTCGAGCAGAATTTTATTAAGACCAGCGAGCGAAGGTACGGGCATTATCGCTGGAGGTTCTACTCGCCCTGTTATTGAGCTTGCAGGCATTAAGGATATTCTCACGAAATCTTTAGGTTCTAGCAACCCCTATAATGTCGTGCGTGCAACAGTTGATGCCTTGCGTCAAATTAAAGGATAAAAAATGGCACTAGAAAAACTCAAACATGCAGAAGGAAGCGTCAAAAAACGCAAACGTGTTGGTCGTGGTCAAGGTAGTGGCATGGGTAAAACTTCGACACGTGGTGGCAAAGGGCAGACTGCGCGTTCAGGATTCAAGCAAAAAAGAGGTTTTGAAGG
Source organism: uncultured Helicobacter sp. (assembly GCA_947177485.1). Taxonomy (GTDB): domain Bacteria; phylum Campylobacterota; class Campylobacteria; order Campylobacterales; family Helicobacteraceae; genus NHYN01. Next base: position 19,675 of record CAMWUR010000012.1, on the reverse strand, counting down.
AGGGCAGCAGCCTTTGCAACGTCGTTTGCCAAAAGTTGGATTCCAATCGCGTGTCTATAAACCCTATGTGGTGAATATCGAACACCATAAAGCCATAAAAGAACTACCCGAAATTACGCTTGAGACGCTTAATAAGGTTTGTCCTATTCCTTCTTTTCGGGCAAAATATGCTTTAAGTCAAAAGCTTAAAAATACCACAAAACGTTCCAAATGGTTGCAGGTTAAGTTGATTGGAAAAGGAGCAAAAGAACTCGCTCCCAAAATCAAAGATTCACGTGTTATTGTGAGTGGCCAATGAATAAAGCTATCGTAAGCAAAATTCTAATTACGCTTGGATTTTTGTTTGCTTATCGGGTGTTGGCATATATTCCTGTTCCCGGTGTTGATGCATCTGTGATTAAAAGTTTTTTTGATGGTAATGCAGGTAATGTTTTGGGCATGTTCAACATGTTTAGTGGTAATGCCGTAGAACGTTTTAGTATTATTTCGTTGGGAATTATGCCATATATTACAGCTTCAATTATTATGGAGCTGCTTGCAGCAACTTTTCCCGCACTTGCCAAAATGAAAAAAGAACGCGACACAATGATTAAATACATGCAAATTGTGCGTTACCTGACTGTGTTGATTACTTTAGTTCAAGCGGTGGGTGTTTCACTTGGGATTCGCAGTGGCATCGAAGGGGCAATTTTAATAGACGATACAGCACTTTTTGTAACAATTGCTGCCATTTCTATGCTTTCAGGCACAATGATACTGATGTGGATTGGAGAACAAATCACACAACGAGGAATTGGTAATGGTATCTCATTGATTATTTTTGCTGGTATCGTTTCGAGTATTCCTTCTGCCATAGGTGGTACATTTAGCTTGTTGAATACAAATGAAATTAGCTATTTAGAATTGATAGGCATTGTTGCCATCATCATCATAACAATTTTGGCAATTATTTATGTCGAGCTCGGGGAACGTCGTGTTGGTGTTTCGTATGCACGTAAGGTCTTGATTCAAAATCAAAACAAACGTGTAATGAACTATATCCCCATTAAACTCAATCTTAGTGGCGTGATTCCACCTATTTTTGCATCGGCTCTTTTGATGTTTCCTGCAACACTTCTGCAGGCTTCGACAAGTGATGTAGTGAAAATCATGGCAGATTGGTTTAACCCCAATGGTTTGTTATATAACTTCTTGATGTTTTTATTAGTGATATTTTTCGCCTATTTTTATTCATCGATTGTGTTTAATGCAAAAGATATTGCCGAGAATCTGAAGCGGCAAGGTGGCTTTATCCCAGGAATTACACCGGGCACAAAAACTGCAGATTTATTGACACAAATTGCGAATAATCTCACGTTTTTTGGAGCACTTTATCTTGCCGTGATTTCTACTGTGCCTTGGCTTTTGGTCAAAAGTATGGGCGTGCCTTTTTATTTTGGCGGAACAGCAGTTTTGATTGTTGTACAAGTTGCCTTGGATACAATGCGTAAGATTCAGGCGCAAATTGTGATGAATCGTTATCAGACATTAAGTGCAGTAGGGCTCTAATTATGGCAATCAATATTCGTAAACCCGTAGAGATTGATAAACTCCGTGAAGCAAATAGAATTGTTGCGGAGGTTCTTAATCTTTTGCGCAGCCATGCCAAAGAAGGGGTGAGTTTGCTTGAGCTTGACCATATTGCTGAAGACTATATCCGTTCTCGTTCAGCACGTCCTGCTTTTAAGGGATTATATGGTTTTCCTAACACATTATGTACCTCACTCAATCGGGTGATTATTCATGGAATTCCTACAGACTATAAACTCCAAAATGGGGATATTTTGGGTGTTGATGTTGGAAGTGAGCTTGATGGTTATTATGGCGATGGTGCAATGACTCTTGGCATTGGTGCTATATCCCATGATGATTCTAATTTGATTGCGTGCGCTAAAGATGCGCTCACAGAATCGATTGACTTTATTAGGGCCGGCATGCGTTTTAAAGAGTTGAGTTATTTTCTTGAGCAATTTATCCTTTCACGTGGTTTTGTTCCCTTGAAGGATTTTTGTGGACATGGAATTGGTAAAAAGCCGCATGAAGAACCCGAAGTTCCTAATTACCTTAATGGTAACAATCCACGACAAGGACCAAAAATAAAAGATGGCATGGTTTTTTGTATCGAGCCTATGGTTTGCCATACAGATGGGACACCACAGATTTTAGACGATAAATGGAGTGTGGTGGCAGCCGATGGATTGAATGGAAGCCATTATGAACATACAATTGCTATTGTTGGCGGTCGTGCCGAAATTTTAACACGGGAGTAATCTATGGCAAAGCACAATACTCCTAAAAAGGAGAAAGATATCATCGAAGTTGTTGGCAAAGTTGTAGAAGCATTGCCCAATGCGACTTTTCGGGTAGAGCTTGAGAATAATAAACATGTGATATTGTGCCATATCGCAGGACGTATGCGCATGCATTATATCAAGATTCTCCCTGGAGACAAAGTGGACGTAGAATTGACGCCATATAGTCTTGATAAGGGAAGAATTGTATATCGACATAAATAAAAGGAGTCAAAATGAAAGTAAGACCATCTGTAAAAAAAATGTGTGATAAATGCAAAATTATCAAGCGTAAGGGCATTGTGCGCGTGATTTGCATTACACCCAAACACAAACAAAGACAAGGATAAAAAATGGCACGTATTGCTGGCGTTGATTTACCAAAGAAAAAGCGAGTGGAGTATGCCCTTACTTATATTTACGGAATTGGCTTGAAAACTTCAAGAGATATTTTAAAGGGGGTCAATATCTCCTTTAATAAACGAGTGCAAGATTTGAGCGAGTCAGAAGTTTCGACAATCAGTAAGTGGATTCAAGAACATTGCATGGTTGAAGGTGATTTGCGAAAGAAAGTAACAATGGACATCAAGGCTTTGATGGATCTTGGAAACTATCGTGGTCTGCGTCATCGCAAAGGACTTCCCGTGCGTGGACAGACCACAAAAAACAATGCGCGTACCCGCAAGGGCAAACGAAAAACTGTGGGTAGCGCAAGCAAATAAGGATAAGCATGGCAACGAAAAAAAATATTAAAAAGAAAGCAGCAAAGAAAAATATTGCTCGTGGCATTATTTATATTGCTGCCACATTCAATAACACGAGTGTAACAATAACTGATGAAATGGGCAACGTGCTTTGTTGGAGTACAGCAGGCGCTTTGGGTTTTAAAGGCAGTAAAAAATCTACACCGTATGCAGCGCAACAAGCGGTTGAGAATGCTGTTATGAAAGCAAAAGAATGTGGAATCAAGGAGCTAGGCGTTAAAGTTCAAGGTCCTGGTAGCGGTAGTGAAACAGCTGTAAAAAGTCTTGGCACAATTGATGGCATCAAGGTTTTGTGGTTTAAAAATATTACGCCTTTGCCACATAATGGTTGCAGACCACCTAAAAGACGTAGAGTATAAGGAGACAAAATGGCACGATATAGAGGACCCGTTGAGAAAATTGAAAGACGTTTTGATGTTTCATTGTTTCTCAAAGGCGAGCGTAGATTGGCAGGCAAATCTGCTGTCGAAAGACGGCATTATGGACCAGGGCAACATGGACAAAGACGTGCAAAGCCTTCTGATTATGCATTGCAGCTCCATGAAAAACAAAAGGCAAAAATGCTTTATGGAATCTCCGAACGGCAGTTTCGCAGTATTTTCCGAGAAGCAAGTAGGCGAGAGGGCAATACAGGAGAACTTTTGGTCACTTTGCTCGAAAGTCGCTTGGATAATGTCGTCTATCGTATGGGATTTGCCACAACAAGACGATTCGCTAGACAACTTGTTACACATGGTCATATCCTTGTAAATGGTAAAAAAGTCAATATTCCTTCGGCTATGGTTGAGCCCGGTTCAAAAGTGGAAATCAAAGAACGTTCAAAGACAAATGTTCAAATCAAGCGAGCGATTGAGCTCACACACCAAACAGGCATTGTTGCGTGGGTTGATGTTGACCAAGAAAAGATTTTTGGAATCTTTGCACGTATTCCAGAACGTGAAGAAATTACGATTCCTATCAAAGAACGTTTGATTGTTGAGTTGTATTCAAAATAAAAGGTAAATTCATGAGGACAATTAAGATTGCACCACACACACCCACAGAGATTGTGGTTGAAGAGTTGGACAGCAATAGAACACGAATCTTTGCTTATCCTTTTGAGGCAGGATATGCCGTTACCGTTGCACATCCACTCAAACGCCTTTTATTGGGTAGTTCTGTGGGCTATGCCCCTACGGCGTTGCGGATTGATGGTGTTACACATGAATTTGATTCGTTACGTGGAATGATGGAAGATGTTACACTCTTTATTGCAAATCTTAAATCAATTCGCTTTAAGATTAAAGATGATTCGATGCAAAAAATTGTTGTGGATTATCACTTTGCTGGACCAAAGGTTCTCAAGGGTAGCGACTTAAATACAGATGACCTTGAGGTTGTAACACCCGAGCAATATCTTGCGACAATCAATGAAAATGGCAATTTCAATTTTTCTCTTGTAGTTGAAAAAGGGATTGGCTATGTACCTAGCGAAGATATTCGTCCTCTTGTGCCCGAAGGATATATCCCGCTTGATGCCTACTTTACCCCTGTAAAAAAGGTAACCTATGAAATTGAGAATTTCCTTGTAGAAGATGACCCAACTTTCGAAAAAATCGTTCTCGAAATTCAGACAGATGGACAAATTGACCCAATGTCTGCATTTAATAATGCCTTGAATGTTATGCAAAAACAACTTTCTGTTTTTAATAGCGAATGGAATGTGGGCGGAGAACAATATGATGCTCTCAATGATGGCAAAGAGATGCGAGATTTGTTGCAAAAAGTTGAAACACTAAATCTTAGTGCACGTTCATTTAATTGTTTGGATAGGGCGAACATCAAGTATATCGGCGAGATTGTTCTGATGACAGAATCGGAACTCAAAGAGGTTAAGAATCTTGGCAAAAAGTCAACGGACGAAATCAAAGAAAAAATGGAAGAGATAGGTTATCCTATTGGTGGAAACAACGTCTCTCCTGAAACGTTAGCGACTTTGCAAAAGCGACTAGCAAAATTGAAATAAAGGATAACAGAATGAGACATCAACATGGTTATAGGAAGCTCGGGAGAACATCAGCACATCGCAAGGCACTTTTGCGCAATCTTTCTATTGCTCTTGTGCGACATGGCAAAATCGAGACAACTTTGATGAAAGCAAAAGAATTGCAGAGTTATTTTGAACGTCTTTTGACGCGAGCAAGAGGTGGTGATTTTAATGCTCATCGTGCTGTGTTTGCTGCTTTGCAAGATAAAGAATCCACACAAAAACTTGTTGCCGAGATTGCTCCGAAATATCAAGGACGCAATGGTGGCTATACACGTATTGTGCGCACACAATTTCGCAAGGGTGATGCTGCCTCTATGGCGTTTATCGAACTTGTCTAGGTTTTGTGAGTTTTCGCGGTTACGATAAAATTGTGCTTTTACGTTTTGTTGTTAAAAGGTTGCGGGCATTAATATTTTGCGGGGATTAGCAGAAATTAAGGAATAGGAGAGGACAATGCAATATTCTCATCGCGTTCAAACGCTTGAAGAATCTGTAACAATCGCTGTGAGCTCCCTTGCACGCGAGCTAAAAGCAAAAGGGCGGGATATTTTATCCTTTTCTGCCGGCGAGCCTGATTTTGATACGCCTCAAAATGTTAAAAGCATGGCAATAGACGCTATCAATACGGGCTTTACCAAATATACAGCTGTGAGCGGAATCCCTGAACTCAAAGATGCGATTATCGCAAAACTCAAACGCGAAAATGCATTGAGCTATGAGCGCTCGGAAGTTTTAGTGAGCAATGGTGCAAAGCATTCGCTGTTTAATATTTGTGCGGCGTTGATTGACCATGATGATGAAGTATTGATTCCTGTTCCGTTTTGGGTTACCTATCCTGAATTGGTGAAGTACCATGGCGGCAAACCTATTTTTCTTCCGACAAGCGATGCGCATGCATTCAAAATCACACCTGAACAATTGCGAGCTGCTCTCACGTCTCGCACTAAAATGCTCATCTTGAATTCCCCTTCAAATCCTACAGGTTCTGTGTATAGCCGCGATGAGCTTGCTGCACTTAGCAAGGTTCTTGAGGGCACAGATATTTGGGTTGTGAGCGATGAAATGTACGAAAAACTTCTTTTTGAAGGAGAATTTTGTGCAACTGCATCAGCAACTGAAGATTTATTGCATCGCACAATTACTGTCAATGGCGTGAGTAAATCTGCAGCCATGACAGGTTGGCGGATGGGGTATTGCGCCTCAAAAGATAAAAAGCTTATCAAATTAATGGATAATCTTCAAAGTCAATGTACATCTAATATTAACTCTATCACCCAAAAAGCAGCGATTGCTGCTCTTGATGGACGAATCGATTCTGAAATCGAAGCAATGCGCAAAGAGTTTTGTAAGCGGCGCGATATTGCCGTTGAGAAGTTTAATGCCATTGCTGGTTTGTCGGTTGTCAAGCCTAGCGGCGCATTTTATATCTTTGTCAATATGAGTAAGATAGAATCCGATTCCATGCGTTTTTGCAAGGCGTTGCTTGAAAAAGAAGGAGTCGCTGTTGTTCCGGGCTCTGGATTTGGAATGGACGGCTATTTCCGTTTTTCGTTTGCAACAGATTTGCAGTCTATCATACAAGGAATCGAACGTATCAGTCGCTTTGTGCAAAATTATTAGGTGCGTCAAATACCTGTTCTTGATTGCATAATTGCTCCAAAAAGACTGAAGCATAGCTCCCCTTTGGGAGCGTGAAATGCAAGTGTCCATGCGCTTCTTGTGGTATATATTCAAATTCTATCTCATCAGCAAAAACCCATGCAAAGCGCCTGCTGCCCTGTTGCCCGAAATCTTGTGTCGCATCTTCAAACAAAGCGGCATTATCTTGTGCAAGCATTGTCTTGCGCCCTGCTAGAAGTCCTGTTGGCGCAATATCATGTCGCAAAAAGCGACAACTCTCTTCGCATATCATGTGCGCATAGAATAGCTTGCCTAAGGGATAGTGCCCCATAACATCGCCTTTGAGCAGTATAAAAGGATGTTCTTGTGTCCAATCTTGCGCACAAAATTGTAGCGACTGATAGAGCTGCAAAGTTTCGTTGAGACCACATGCAGCAAATGTACGTGAAAGCTGGATTCGCTTTGAAAGCCATACATTAAAAAAATGACTTTGGAGAGCTGAAAGAAAGAATTGCGCTTTTGCTTTGTTGCGAATCTTGCAAGCACCTGCAAGCATCTCTTGCGCAATGGTGTAATTTGTGCCATTGTTACCAAAACGTTGGTAGCCAAAATAATTTGCAAAGCCTTGCTGGCGAAGAATCTCCAAAACAGATTGCAATTTTGTTGCGTTTGCCATATCAAGCTTTTTGAGCCGCATAAAAAAACGATTTCCTCGTAAATGTCCAATGCGCAGTTTATTGTGATGTTGGTCGATGTTCAAAATCTTGATAAGAGGATGCGTGAACGATTCGAGTTTTGCGCGATATTGTTGAGGAAGTGTGATGTATTGCATACTCAATGCATGCTTGTCTTTAAGCCCTGCATAGCCGACAAGATTCTGCTTGATTCCAAGAGAGGAACAAAGAATCTTGAGCAACTCGGGTGTGCTAAGAGACTTTTTGCGCACATGCACATAGAGATGTTCGCCATACCCGCTAGGCGGATAGAGCGGAATCTCTTGCACGACAAAGTCTCGGGCACTCGGTCGAAAATAGAGCGAAATGGGGGCGTGCGTCAGCAACCCAATGCGCGTCACGCAACAGCCTGAAAGGAACGGGGCGCACTACGTTCGCGCTCAAAAAAGTCCATATTTTCTTGGTAAAGCTTCACGCCCTCTGTTTTGCGCAATTCCGCGCTAAGTTCTTCGCTGACTTTGAGCTGTGCTTCCATTTGCATAATAGCAGCATCGGCTGCAACGCGATAATCTTGTGGGCTTGGGTCGGCTGGTGCCATCGCTGCCGCTTGGATTTGTTGTGCTTTTTGCACATCTTTTTGCGCGTCTCCTGTTGAGCTTGTATCAATCGAGACTTCGCCCGCTGTGGCATAGAGTTTGCCATCTGGTCCTTCGGTATAGCTATAATTCGCCCCGCCTTGCGCGAGTCCACCGGCGGCTGCAAGATGTGCGTTTTCATGTTCGTGCACTTTGGTGTCGATGCTTGAAAGCTCGCTAACGAGGCGTTTTTCCGCATCGCTCAATTCCTCGCCATCTTTGCCGATAATGGCTGTCGGGTCGTTTGTGTCATTTTTGGAATCCGAATCTTCTTCGGTATTGCCCAAATTGTCTTGGTCTGCTTGCTCATTCAGAGGCGCAATGGCGCTAATAGCAGCAGATTCTGTGCCTAAAGCCTGCGTTGGCTGCGCTGGCGCTTGTGCTGCTGTGGCTGCCTGTTGCGTGTCGTTATGTGTTGAGACAGCTGTTGATTCGACGCCTTGCGAACGGGCAAGCACACGCAATTCAGCCTCTTTTTGTGCTTCTTTTTCTCGTTCAAGCCGGTCTTTTTCGGCAAGCCATAAATCTGATTTGGCATAGATTTGTGCAATTTTGATTTGCTGGTTTTGTTCTTGCAATTCTTGGTTGAAAATGCGTTGTTGGATTTGGGATTGACGAATCTCGTTTTCGAGTGTGAAACGTAAAAGCTCTTCGGTGCTCAACCGCGTAGGCTCGCTAGGAACTTGAAAATTGTTGCCATAGAGACTATCGCGCAACATATCCGTAACGCGCGTACCGAGTTGAGAGGAGACAACGTCCCACCAATCACGCGCTTGCAGCGCATTTTCAAAAGACGCAGCAGAAACGGGCGATACCGCAGTAATCGCCCCACTATTTGCCAGCGGCACTGTTGGGTAGATGTTTGCAACTCGCATGATAAACCTCCTTGTTGTTTGTACTGATATTATAGCAAAAGACTATGCCCTTGACAAGTATCGGCTTTTAGACTACAATTCTAAAACTCCACAAGAGGTGGAAAAATCCACAGCCATACTCAATAATCACTCCTAAGCAAAAAGGATTCCAAAATATGGGTGAAAGCAGCACTCCAAAAGAAAAGAACGGAAAGGTTCGGACACACACACCGGTTGAGGGCTACAAGATTGAAGAATTACGTGCCAAACCAATGGAGCAGATTCTCAAAATTGCCAATGAACTCGGGGTTGAAAACCCCCAAGAATATCGCCGACAAGAGTTGATATTTGAGATTCTCAAATCGCAAGTGAGCAAGGGCGGTTATATCCTCTTCACGGGCATTCTCGAGGTTTCGAGCGAGGGGCATGGCTTCTTGCGTGCGATGAACGAGAATCTCTCGGATTCGCAAAACGATGCGTATGTGAGCAACACGCAGATTCGCCGTTTTGCATTGCGCAGCGGCGACCTTGTTACGGGGCAAGTGCGCCCACCCAAAGACCAAGAACGTTACTATGCGTTACTGAAAATCGAAGCCATCAACTACCAAGCTGTTGATGAGATGAAAAATCGCCCATTGTTTGACAATCTCACGCCGTTGTTTCCCACACAGCAAATCAAGCTTGAATATGACGCAAACAAAATCACAGGCAGAATGCTTGATTTGTTCGCGCCCATCGGCAAAGGGCAGCGCGCGTTGATTGTCGCGCCTCCGCGAACGGGCAAGACCGAGCTCATGAAAGAACTTGCGCAGGGAATCGAGCGCAACCACCCCGATGTCGAGCTCATTGTGCTTCTTGTCGACGAGCGCCCCGAAGAAGTAACCGACATGGAACGTTCTGTCAAGGGCGAGGTGTATAGTTCGACATTTGATGTGCCAGCAATCAACCATATCCGCGTTGCCGAGCTTGTTGTTGAAAAGGCAAAACGAAGTGTTGAAATGAAACGTGATGTCGTGATTTTGCTCGATTCGATTACGCGTCTTGCGCGCGCATACAACACAGCCACGCCAAGCAGCGGCAAGGTGCTAAGCGGTGGTGTGGATGCCAATGCGTTGCATAAACCCAAGCGATTCTTCGGTGCGGCGCGCAATGTCGAAGAAGGCGGCAGCCTCACGATTATCGCCACCGCACTCATCGAGACGGGCTCGCGCATGGACGAGGTGATTTTTGAAGAATTTAAGGGCACGGGCAATTCGGAGATTGTGCTTGCGCGGCATATCGCCGATAGGCGAATCTATCCTGCAATGGATATTCTCAAATCGGGCACGCGCAAAGAAGAGATTCTGCTTGGTAACGAGAAGCTGCAAAAAGTCTGGACATTGCGCAATGTGATTCAGCAGATGAATAACGAAGTGGAGGCGCTCACGTTTTTGTATAGCAAAATGCGTGGCACGAAAAATAATGAAGAGTTTTTGAGTATCATGAATGAAGGTTAAACAATCCAAATAAAGGAAAATACATGAAAGTTTTGCTGACAGAAAATGTGAAGGGGCTTGGCAAGGCAGGCGATGTTTGCGATGTCAAAGATGGCTATGCGATGAATTTTTTGATTGCAAAGAATCTTGCCTTGCAAGCAACCAACGAGATTCTTGCACGTTACAAGGCGCAGCAACGCAAAAAAGCTGAAGTTGAAGCGGCGCAAAGGGCAGAATATGAAGCGCTTGCTAAAAAACTCGCAGCAGAGAGTGTTGTTTGCCATGCAAAAGTGGGTAACAACGGCATGTTGCAGGGTGCAATCACAAAGGAACATATCGCAGAACTCATTCACAAAGCGCATCATGTGATGATTGACAAAAAAGGAATCGAGCTGCATAATCCGATTAAAAGCACGGGGCTCTATGACCTCGAAGTCAAGCTTGGGCTTGGTGTCAAAGCGACAATCAAGCTTGATGTGCAGGGGGAATAGGGTGTTTCACGCGACAACAATACTCGCATACAAGGGCAAGAATCGCTCCGTCATCGGCGGCGATGGGCAAGTAACACTTGGAAATTGTGTGATGAAAGGCAATGCAACAAAGATTCGCACGCTCTATAATGGCAAGATTCTAAGCGGCTTTGCGGGTAGCACGGCAGATGCTTTTACGCTTTTTGATATGTTCGAGAGAATCTTGGAAAATCGCAAGGGCGATTTAATGAAATCCGTCATCGATTTTTCCAAAGAATGGCGCAAAGATAAATATCTTCGCCGCCTTGAAGCGATGATGATTGTGCTTGATAGGGAACACATCTTTATCCTAAGCGGCACGGGCGATGTTGTTGAGCCAGAAGATGGGCAAATTGCTGCCATTGGCAGCGGAGGAAACTATGCCGTGAGTGCTGCGCGCGCGTTGCACAAACACAGCGAGCTAGACGAAGAAAGCCTTGTGCGCGAATCGCTCTTGATTGCAGGTGCGATTTGTATCTACACCAACACAAACATCAAAACGTTGATTCTTGAAAACAAGGAAAATGCATGAGTAACGAAGAAATGACACCTCGTGAGATTGTTGCTTATCTTGATGAATACATCATCGGACAAAAAGAGGCAAAAAAACGCGTTGCCATTGCATTGCGCAACCGCTATCGCCGCAAAAAATTGAGCAAGGAACTTCAAGACGAAGTGCAGCCTAAAAATATTTTGATGATTGGTTCAACAGGCGTGGGCAAGACCGAGATTGCGCGGCGCATGGCGAAGATTCTTGGTTTGCCGTTTATCAAAGTTGAGGCGAGCAAATATACCGAAGTGGGCTTTGTTGGGCGCGATGTTGAATCGATGGTACGTGATTTGGTGAATGCGTCTGTGACGTTGATTCGAGAGGAACAAAAAGAGAAAAATCAGGACGCGATTGAGGATTATGTCGTCAATAAAATCACGCAAAAGCTCCTCCCACAGCTGCCTAAAGGAGCGACACAAACCAAGCAAGATGAATACAATATCTCATACGAAAAAATGAAGCGCAAAGTGCAAAATGGCGAGGTTGACCATCTCAAGATTGAGATTGAGATTCCTAAAAAAAATATTGAATTTCAAGAAGGCAATCTGCCACCAGAAATTGTACGGATTCAAGAATCGATTACAAAAGTTTTTATGAGTGGAAATAAAGATAATCCAAAAAAAGAAGTCAGTGTTGCCGAAGCAAAAGAGTTGCTCAAAATCGAAGCAAGCGAGGAATTGCTCGATATGGATTCGATTCGTCTCGAAGGCTTGAAGCGCGCAGAAGAAGAGGGGATTATTTTTATCGATGAGATTGATAAAATCGCCGTTTCGCAAGGCAGCTCGAGTCGTCAAGACCCAAGCAAAGAAGGGGTGCAACGCGATTTGCTACCGATTGTCGAGGGCAGCTCTGTCAGCACAAAATATGGGCAAATCAAGACAGACCATATCTTATTCATCGCTGCAGGAGCCTTTCATTTGAGCAAGCCAAGCGATTTGATTCCCGAGTTGCAAGGACGTTTTCCGCTTCGCGTGGAGCTGGATTCACTTGATGAAGAGATTCTCTATCAGATTCTCACGCAGCCCAAAAACTCATTGCTCAAGCAATATAGTGCCTTGCTTGCCACAGAAGATGTCGAGCTTGTTTTTGAAGAAGACGCGATTCGAGCGCTTGCGAAGCTCTCGCAACGTGCGAATGAGAAAACAGAAGACATCGGTGCGCGCCGTTTGCATACGGTGCTTGAAAAAGTGCTCGAAGACATCAGCTTTGAGGCAGATTGTTTCAATGGGCAAAAAGTTGCTGTTACGGAACAAAAAGTCCATGAAGTGCTCGATGATTTGATTGAAGATACCGATACAGCGCGCTATATTTTATGACCATCACAAAGGCTGGGTTTGTTGCCATTTTGGGGCGTCCAAATGCGGGTAAGAGTTCACTGCTCAATGCGCTTTGCCGCGACCATCTCGCGCTTGTTTCACACAAAGCAAACGCAACGCGCAAGCGCTTGCAGTGCATCGTGATTCACAATAATGCGCAAATCATTTTTGTCGACACACCGGGGATTCATCATCAAGAAAAATTGCTCAATACTTATATGCTTGGTGAATCGTTGCGTGCGCTTGGCGATTGCGATATGTGCGTGTTTGTCGCGCCCATTCACGATAGCCTTGCGGGCTATGAAGAGTTTTTGCAGCTTGCACATGGGCGCAAACATCTCCTTGCGCTCACCAAAATTGACACAATGCGGCATGATGAGGTGCTCGCGCGCATTGCGCAATACCAGCCTCTTGCGCAACATTACGAGGCGCTCGTGCCCCTAAGCGCGCACAATCAGCACAACCTGACGACATTGCTCGACCTGCTCGCACAGAATCTGCCCGATTCTCCCGCGTTGTTCGACACAGAGATTGCCACAACCGAGAATCTCCGCAGTCTCTACAAAGAGATGATTCGCGAAGCCATTTTTGAGTTTATGAGCGATGAGATTCCTTATGAGAGTGATGTTTTGTTAAAAAAATTCATCGAATCGCCTCATCAAGACAGCATTGCTGCTGATATTGTCGTTTGCAAACCGAGCCAAAAAGCCGTTGTGATTGGCAAAAATGGCAGCTCGATTCGCCGCATTGGGTTGCATGCACGCAAGATGATGGAAGAATTTGGGGGCAAAAAAATTCGCCTCAATTTATTTGTGCGCGTGGATAGCAAATGGTGCAAGGACAAGGATAAAATGCGCGATTTTGGGTATAATTTCGAGGACTAGAGGAGCAGATATGTCAAATATGTCAAAATGGATTGTGGTTTTCTTCTGCATTGCGCCTTTATATTTATGGGGATTTGATTATGTCAAAGCCTATCGCGAAGGTGGACTTGAAGCGATTAAAACGCAGCTCCAAAAAGAGCTCGCAAGCTCGAGCTATTGGGCTGAAAGCCTCAAAGATGAAGATGTTCGTTTTGGCTATTATGAATCTGTGCAATATATTTTCGTCGCAAACAAACAAGCATCGACATTGGTGCTCTATCAAAAAAATGGCAATCGATTGGAACAAAAATACAGCCTCGATTCTCTTATGGGCAGCAAAACAGGCGACAAAATGGTCGAGGGCGACCTCAAGACACCCATTGGCGCGTATGACCTGACTAGTCGACTCACAAAGCTTGATTCGTTTTATGGACCGCTTGCCTATGTGACGTCATATCCCAACACCTATGACAAAGTGCAGGGCAAAACAGGGCATGGAATCTGGATTCATGGTTTGCCGCTTAGTGGTGAGCGTGAAATCAACACACGAGGCTGTATTGCGATTAATAATGACAGACTCAATGAAATCGATAAAGTCATCAATCACCAACAAGCTGTGCTGCTGACTTCTGAAGGCACGCTTGGCGAGATGAGCAAGGCGCAAGCAGCAGCCCTGCTAGGCGACTTGTTCGCTTGGAGGCAGGCATGGGAAGAGAGCGATTTGCAGACATATCTTGGCTTTTATGATGAGCAGCATTTCAAACGTTTTGATAAAATGCGTTTTGAGGATTTTAAAGATTACAAACGCAAGGTGTTTGGACGCAAAGAAAGCAAGAGTATTGACTTTACCAATATCAATATTTCGCCTTATCCTAATGAAAAAGGCGAGGCTTTGTTTCGCATTGCATTCCATGAAAAATATCGCGCTTCAAGTGGTTATCGATTTGAGGGCAATAAGGAACTCTATGTACGGCTCGTGAATGGCAAAATGCGCATTATCGCCGAAAAATAAAACATGAAAGGAAAAAATGAACGCATTAGAACGTATGCACATTGTCATCACGGGGCATGTTGACCATGGCAAATCTACCCTTGTGGGGCGCTTGCTCGCCGATACGCATTCACTCCCACAAGGCAAGCTCGAGAGTGTGCGGGCGTCATGTGCCAAAAACGCACGTCCTTTTGAATATTCAATGTTGCTCGATGCACTCGAAGATGAACAAAAGCAAGGAATCACGATTGATTCGGCACGTATTTTTTTCAAGAGCACGCGGCGCGAATATGTCATCATCGATGCTCCGGGGCACATCGAGTTTTTGCGCAATATGTTGAGCGGTGCGAGCAGAGCAGAGGCGGCAGTTTTGGTGATTGACGCCAAAGATGGCGTGGCAGAAAATTCAAAACGTCATGGAATGCTGCTGTCGATGCTTGGAATCTCGCAAGTGATTGTCGTGATTAACAAGCTTGATTTATTTGGGTTTGCACAAGATGTGTTTGAGAATATCAAAAATGAATATCTTGATTTTCTTGCGACACTCAATGTCGTTCCTGTTTGCGTGATTCCCATTTCGGCTCGCGAAGGCGACAATGTTGCGACACAATCTCCGCAGATGGCATGGTATCATGGCGGCAGCTTGCTGCAGAATCTTGATTTGCTTTCAAACAAAAACGACAGCGACAATCACACATTTTTATTGCCGTTGCAAGATGTATATCGCTTTAGCAATGAGGGCGATGAACGGCGCATTTATGCGGGAACGGTTGTGAGCGGAAGCGCGGAGGTTGGTGATTCTGTGCTTTTTTTGCCATCGCAAAAATCAGCAACCATCGAACGTTTCGAGGTTTGGAACGCGCCCCAAAAGCAGACAATCGCATGGCATGAGGCTGTGGGAATCTCGCTTCGCGAAGATATTTATGTCAAGCCCGGCGAGGTGATGGTGCGCAAGGCGCAATGGGAAAAGGGCAGCTTTTTGCAGACTGCCACACAGATTCGTGTGAATCTAATCTGGCTTGGTCGCAATCCTCTTTGCAAAAATAAGCAATATCTCTTGAAGCTTGGCAGTGCAAAAGTCAAAGCAGAGCTCGTGTGTGTTGAGCGGGTCTTGGAAGCAGGCAGTGAGGAGACTATTGCGCTGCACAATGCGCATGAGCTTTTGCGCAATCAGGCTGGCACGGTGGTTTTGCGTCTGCTTGCACCGCTTGTTTGCGCACGTTTTGCCGACAACCAAACGCTTGGGCGGTTTGTGCTTGTTGATGAATATGACGCTGCTGCGGGTGGAATTGTGCTTGATATTCTTCAAAATGCTGCTATTTCAGCGATTACGACAACATTAGTCGCAAATGATTCGCTGCCTTCCGGGTTTGAGACAGAGCTTTTCGCGCTTCTGCGTAAATATTTTCCACATCAGTTTGGAGGTTAGATTGCTTTTGTTTTATGACGCACACCAAGCACGTTCGCTTTTTGAACGTTCAGAGCCACTCTTGCGCTTACGCGAGTGCTTGCACAGCGCGCTTGATGGGACATTATCCATCGTCATCGAGACAATGCATGTCGGCGAGCGCAAAGTCGAAGACATCGGGCATGGAATGCGTGCCATTTTTGAATGTTATCGCACCAAAGGAGCGGGCGAAGCCTTTTTTGAATCGCACCGCCAATATGTCGATTTTCAGCTTGTCATCTCGGGGCAGGAGCGGTTTTGGATTGGCGAAGCGGAGGATTGCAAAGTGCAAGCGCCCTATGATGAGGAACGCGACCTTGTCGTCTATGCACCCCCAAATATGCAGGCAAACCCGCAATTCATCACACTCTGCCCCCGCTCGCTCGCCATCTTTTTCCCCAATGATGTGCATGCGGGTGGTTTGCAAGTGTCGGGTGAAAATGGCGATATTGTGCATAAATGTGTTATCAAAGTTCCTGTTGGGCTGTTGCGACTTGGGCTGTGAGGGAGTTTGGAATGAAGAATTGGTTTGCTCGTTTCTCGATTCTGGAGATTAGATGATGATAGAATCAAAATTAAAAGAAGGATTGACAATGACTTTATGTGTAGAAATTAATAGCCAAAATCAAGAGCAAATTGTGAATGCAATTCGGCTGATTAGAGGCGTGAAAAGTGTTAAAGATACAAGCAACATAAAAGAGGTTGTGGAAACCAAAGCCGACCGCAAGGCTTGGAAAAAGGCTCGAAAAGAGCTAGCAAATGGTGAGGCGATTAGTTTGGAAGAACTTGAAAGAAAGTATTTGTAATGTCTTATCAAATCAAAATAAGCAAAGAATTTGATAAATTCTTGGAAAGACATCGAGATTTAGCGCCAAAAGTTGTGAGAAGTTTTAGGATAATTGCGCAAAATCCGCGCCAAAATGCACTCGATATTGCAAAGTTAAAAGGCGAGGAAAACAAATATCGCCTACGACTTGGAAAATACTGCTTTTTGTATGAAATTATCGAAGAACAAATTCTTGTCTATGCTTATAAGGCAAATAGTCGAGGCGATGTTTATAAATAAACATGACAGAAGTCGAAAGTAAAGTCCAAAGTCATGCAAGGTTATGAGGGGCGGCTGCGCCCTTGAAATAGATGATTTTTTATTTGTAAGGAGTTTTGATGTTTCAAAAACAAATCCAAATCTCATGGTTGTATTTTACGCTCTTGGGCGCTTTATTTATCACAATCATGAACTATACATTTTTTGGACAAATCTACCAACAACTTGATTCAGATTCAAGCTTTATGCTCAAAGCCTCTTTTTTCATCATTTATTTTGGCTTACTTACGTCAATTTTTGCGCTTGTATTTGTACCTTATTTGACAAAGGTTTTGATGCTTTTTTTGCTTTGGATTGTTTGTTTGACGGCTTATTTTATGTCTGCTTATGGCGTGGTAATTGACAAAGACATGTTTGTTAATGTATTGCGGACAGATACCACAGAGGCTTTTTCACTGCTATCTCCAAGTCTTTTGCTTTTTGTTGCGCTTTTGGGTGTTTTGCCAACCTTGCTCATCGTAAAAGTACGCATTGTGTATTTTATGGGAAGTTGGAAAAAAACATTGATTGTCCGCATTGTAACCTTCTTGTTAAGCTTGATAATGGCGGGTAGTTTGTTTTATGCCTATTCACAAACAATCATTCCTTTTTTTAGGAATCATCGATTTTTACGAGCCTACGAAACGCCTGTGCATCAAATTTACTCTCTTATCAAATATATCAAACAAGAAGTGTTGCCCGCTAGGGAGTTTGAGCTGATTGCCACAGATGCAACCTTAGCACCGAGCGATAAAAAACGGCTTTTGATATTTGTTGTGGGCGAGACAGCAAGGGCGGAAAATTATTCCTTTGCGGGCTATACCCTCAATGAGACCAACGCATACACACAAAAGGATTCTGTTGTTTTTTTTGGTGATTTTTCGTCTTGTGGGACATCGACAGCCATTAGTGTACCTTGCATGTTTTCAGACCTAAAAAGGGAGAATTTCTCATATTCTACCTATTATCGCGAGAATGTTTTAGATATTTTGCATAAACTCGGGGTGAATGTTGTATGGATAGATAATAATACAAGTGGCTGCCAAGGCGTTTGTAAGAATCTCGAAAAAGTCAAACTTTTTAAAGAACCTTATGATGAGGTGCTTTTAAATGCGATTGCAGAACCCTTGAAAGAGCTCAAAGACCAGAATCTAATTGTGTTACATTTGCAAGGCTCGCATGGTCCCACCTACTTTCAACGTTATCCCGATTCTTTTAAAAAATTTACGCCAACATGCGATACAAACGAGCTTCAAAAATGCACCAAAGAGCAGTTGACCAATACATACGATAATACGATACTCTATACAGATTTTTTATTGCACTCTCTTATCAAGCTTTTGCAAGATGAGCAAGAATATGAAGGCACTTTAATCTATGTCTCCGACCATGGCGAGAGTCTCGGAGAAAATGGTATTTATTTACATGGAATGCCTTATTTTTTAGCGCCAAAAGAGCAAATTCATGTCCCTTTTATCTTTTTTAGCGAGAATGCAGAGCTTATGGAGATTGCACAAATGCGCAAAGATTTGCCCTTATCCCATGATATTATTTTTAGCACATTGCTTGGATTCTTTGGCGTAGAAAGTGCAGTCTATCAAAAACAAGATGATTTATTTAGGAGAGAAAAATGAAACCTAAATATCATTTCTTCGCTAATGCCCGATATGCCCTTGAAGGTGTTTGGGCAATGCTCAAAAATGAACGTGCTTTTCAGCTAGAGCTTGTCATTATATTACCTGCTTTGGTGGTGGATTATTTTTTGCCCATTGATTTAATATTCCATCTACTCTTGGCGATGGTTTTGTTTGTTATTTTGATAGCCGAAGCCTTTAACTCTGCCATTGAGGCTTGCGTGGATTTGGTGACTGAAGAATTTCACCCTATGGCAAAAATCGCAAAAGATTGCGCAAGTGCCGGGGTATTTTTTAGCATTGTGCTCGCGCTGCTCGTTTGGGGAGTCGTTTTGTTGATGTTATTATTGTGAAATAAAAAAGGAGAAACAATGACACTTGAACTAGAATTACCAAAAGAGGCACAAGAAGCTTATAGTCATTTTGCAAAAGAACAGAATATCACCAAAGAAGAACTCATGCAAAGGGCATTATTAGAATATTTAGAAGACCTAGAAGATTTAGCAATCGCATTGCGTGGGCGCGAGGAACGTTTGAATGGAGATGTGGGCATTCCGCTTGCTGAAGTCATGGAAAAACATGGAATCCATTAATGCGTGTTTTGCTTGCAAAAAAGGCGGATAAGGCACTGGAAAAAATGGACAAGATAACGAAAGGACGAATCTTGAAATATCTAGCAGAACTCGAAACGTTCGAAAACCCGCGCACAAAGGGTAGGGCGCTTGTTGGGAATCTCGCTGGTTTTTGGCGCTATCGCATAGGAGACTATCGCGTGATTTGTGAGATTATCGATAGTGAACTGATTATCTATGCAATCGACATTACCCACAGAAAAAATGTGTATTAAAGGAGAAACAATGACACTTGAACTAGAATTACCAAAAGAGGCACAAGAAGCTT
>CAMWUR010000011.1 GCA_947177485.1 uncultured Helicobacter sp. | reverse complement strand
TTCTCGTTTATGTGCGCTCGATTTCGCACCTCCAAAGATTCTTAATTATCATTGCAAATGTCCTCTAGGACGCAGAGGCAATCAGCAAGTACAGAATCCCAACGTTGTTGATGACCACGCTCGCGCTGCTCGCTCGCAATGACGAGATTAAATATTTTGCTTCTCACCAAAGCACGCAAAGCAGGCGCTCGAAGACACATTTTCCACTCCATTTATCAATTCTATGCTATACTTAAAACTTATTTGACACAAAGGAACAAAATGCAAAGTTTTGAAGGTTTGATAGGTGCGATATTGCCTTTCGCGGTACTCTTTGCGGTGTTTTATTTTTTCCTCATTCGTCCACAACAAGTCCAACAACGTAAACACAAAGAGATGATTGCTGCACTGAAAAAGGGAGACAAGGTCATCACAACGGGTGGCTTGATTGCCGAAGTCTATAAGGTCGAAGAGAAATATTTTACGATTAAGCTCAATGATGACACCATTGCAAAGCTTTCAAAAGACTACATTAGCCAAAAATACGATTCGGAATAACCTAGGGTCTTGATATTATGAAAGGTGCTTTGAATCCACGCCTGCTCGCGCTCTATTTTGCTGCTCTGTTTGGAATCGTGCTATGTTGTCCATCTTTTTTTGGGACAATGGGTCCAAAAATCACACTCGGGCTTGATTTGCAAGGTGGGCTCTCAATGCTTTTGGGTGTCAAAGTCGACGAGGCAGTGCAGTCGAAAATGCGCTCTCTGGCAAGTTCTATCAGCTTCTATGCGCAACAAAATCAAATTCTCATTGACGACTTGACGAGTGATACAACGAGTGTGCGCTTCGAGCTGCTCGATACAGACGATGCTGAAAAAATTGATTCGCTGATTGCCAAAAATGGCAATTTTATTGTCGATTCTGCCAATGGGCACTACAATATCACAATGAGCGAAGACGAAGCGCGGCTCACAAAAACATACGCAACACAGCAGGCAATCGATACAATCCGCAATCGTCTCGACCAATTTGGACTTGCCGAGCCGAGCGTTACGCGGCAGGGCGAGGACGCCATTTTGGTTGAGATTCCGGGAATCAAGACTCAAGAGGACGAACAACGTGCCAAAGACCTCATCGCACGTGCAGCTGTGTTGCAGATGATGGCAGTCGATGAAGACAACATTATGCGCAATCTCACCCCGCTCGAAATCGAGAGGCTCGGCGATGTGCTGCTGCCCTTTGTGCAAGGCGGCGAATCGATTCTGTTAAAGTCCATTCCAATTCTCGATGGCTCAATGCTGACAGACGCGCGCGTTGCGTATGACCAAAACAATAAACCTGTTATCAATTTCACGCTTAACGCGCAAGGTGCAGAGATTTTTGGGAACTTCTCGGGCAACAATATCGGCAAACGTATGGCGATTGTGCTAGATTCCAAAGTCTATTCCGCGCCTGTCATTCGCGAGAGAATCGGTGCTGGTGTGGGGCAGATTAGCGGTAGTTTTAGTGTGCAAGAGGCAAGCGACATCGCGATTGCTTTGCGTAGCGGTGCATTGCTCGCCCCCATCGAGCTGCTCGAGCAGCGCAGCGTGGGACCAAGTCTTGGGAGCGATAGTATCCGTGTCTCGATGATTGCGCTTATCGTTGGCTTTGCACTCACAATCGCTTTTATGGTTGTGTATTATGGACTTGCGGGCGTGATTGCAAGCTTTGCCATGCTCGTAAACCTTTTGTTGATTGTCTCGGTGATGGCAATTTTTGGCGCAACGCTCACGCTCCCGGGTATGGCTGGAATCGTCCTCACAATCGGTATGGCGATTGACGCAAACGTGATTATCAACGAGAGAATCCGTGAATGCTTGCGCGAGAAAAAGACGATTCTCCAATCGATTGAACTCGGCTATGAAAACGCACAACGTGCGATTTTTGATTCTAACCTCACAGCGCTCATCACATCGATTTTACTCTATGCCTTTGGCACGGGTGCGATTAAAGGCTTTGCTGTAACAATCAGCATCGGTATTCTTGCTTCAATCCTCACAGCGATTGTCGGCACACATGGAATCTACCAATGGTTAAGCCCTCGCATTACAAAAAGTAAAAACTTGAATCTGTGGTTTGGTTTCAAAGGAGCAGCATAATGGAACTTTTCAAATCACAACGTGTCTATGACTTCGTCGGCATGGGCAAATACACAATCTGGCTGTCTCTTATCCTTGTGGTCGGTAGCATTGCGCTGTACATCACAAAAGGATTCCACTATGGCATCGATTTTAGCGGTGGGAGCATTGTGCAAATCCAATACAAAGCTCCTGTCGCGCCCATAGCCGACGTGCGCGCGATTTTGAACACTCAAAAATCCTACGATGGCTTCACCGTGAGCGAGTTTGGCGCACCAAATGAGATTCTCATTCGCCTGCCGATTGCAACAAGCAATGTTGCGAGTGATTTGGGCGCAACACTCGCCGACTTGTTGGCAACAACGGGCGAACTGACAATTCGCCGCGTTGATGTTGTGGGTCCAAAAGTCGGTGATGAACTGCGCAATAAAGGAATCCTCGCACTCACTCTAGCAAGCATTGGCATTCTTGTCTATGTCGCCTTTCGCTACGAATGGCGCTTTGCGCTCGCAAGCCTGCTTGCGCTTGCACACGACATCATCATCGCATGCGGAGCCGTGATTGTTTTCAACATCGATTTTGGGCTCGATGTGCTCGCCGCATTGCTCACACTCTTGGGCTATTCGATTAACGACACCATCATTATCTTTGACAGAATCCGCGAACGCATGCAAAAAAGCACCAAAGAATCTTTGCAAGAAGTCATGAATGAAGCTGTCTCGCGCACGCTTTCGCGTACCTTGCTTACCACGCTCACACTCTTACTCACGCTTGTGCCACTCTTTTTGTTTGGTGGAGACATCATCATTGGTTTCACTCTCCCCATGCTTGTTGGCACTTTCGTTGGTTCGTATAGCTCCATCTTTATCGCCATGCTTTTTGCAATTTGGCTTGGATTTGACCTCAAAAAATATCAAGAATCGTTGCGTGCAAAAGAAGCAGCAAAACGTGAAAAACAAAAACTGCGTTCGTTGTATGCAAAAGGAACATTATAAGGATACAAAATGGACTGGGGAAAAGTGGTTTTTGTTTTTTTTAGCCTGATGAGCCTCACCTCGACTGCAGGCTATCTCTATGAGCAAACATCGATTATGCTATTCATCGCTGCAAGCGTAAATATCATCTCGACCATTCTCAAAATCGGTGTGCGCAACACGCTTGCTGCCGAAATGCTTGCAAGCTCGCTTGTGGCAGATTTGCACCTCGTGCCTGCGTTCATCTTCGAGCAGACATTCAATAACACAGCACATGCCACATCGCTTGCGATTGGAGCATTGGTTGCCAACCTCTTCTCTGTCATACTCATCGTCATCGACAGCGTCCGCAACGATGATGTCGAATATTAAGGACTTTCGCATGGAATATAACCCCAAACTCATCGAACCCAAATGGCAGCAAACATGGGATAAAACCCAAAACTTTGAGCCGCTTGATGACACAACGCGCAAGAAACGTTATATCCTTAGTATGCTCCCCTACCCAAGCGGCAAAATCCACATGGGGCATGTGCGCAATTATTGCATTGGCGATGCACTCGCGCGCTATTTTCGCAAAGAGGGCGAGAATGTCCTCCACCCAATCGGCTGGGACGCCTTTGGGTTGCCCGCCGAAAACGCCGCCATCAAACACCACACCCACCCCAAAACATGGACATATAGCAACATTGACGACATGCGCAAAGAGCTGCATTCTTTGGGCTTGTCGTTCTCGCGCACACGTGAATTTGCGACATGCGACCCACTCTATTCACGCTGGGAACAGCAATTCTTTATCCAAATGTGGCAAAAGGGGCTTATCTATCGCAAAAATGGACTTGTGAATTGGTGCCCCAAAGACCACACCGTGCTTGCCAACGAACAAGTCATCGATGGGCGCTGCTGGCGCTGTGATTCTGAAGTGGTGCAAAAAGAAATGGCACAATACTATGTCAAAATTACGACTTATGCCAAAGAGCTCCTTGAATCGCTCGATTCCTTGCAGGGCTGCTGGCCCAATCAAGTGCTCACAATGCAGCGCAATTGGATTGGGCAAAGCTTCGGGCTCGAGTTTGCCTTCACGCTCGATGCGAGCTCGAAACTTAGCGGCACAATTGATGTCTTTACCACGCGCCCCGACACCCTCTATGGCGTGAGCTACATCGCGCTTGCTCCCGAGCACCGTCTCGTGAGCGAACTCTTGCAAAAGGGGCTTTGCGGCGAACATACACAAACTATCGAAAGCATGCGCAACACCTCGCCCAAAGAACGTTCCATTGCCCCCAAATGCGGCTGTCCGCTGCCGCTTTTTGTGCGCCACCCGCTCACAGACGAGATTCTGCCTGTATGGGTCGCTAATTTCGTGCTGCATGAATACGGCGGCGGCGCGGTGATGAGCGTTCCTGCGCACGACACGCGCGACTATGAATTTGCCAAACTCTACAACCTACCCATTAAGCGCGTGATTGACAAAGACGGCACCGAGATTCCCTATTGTGAAAAAGACGGGATTTTGCGTGATTCTGGCGAGTTTAGCGGGCAAAGTAGCGAAGAGGCACTCAAAAATATCATCGTCTTTTTCGAGCGCAAGGGCAAGGGCAAGGGTATCATCAACTACCGATTGCGCGATTGGGGAATCTCGCGCCAACGTTATTGGGGGACGCCCATTCCGCTCGTGCATTGCCCAAAATGTGGAATCGTACCCGAAACGCGCCTTCCTGTCGAGCTGCCTTTCGACATCGACATTAGCGGCGAGGGCAACCCGTTGCAATCGCACCCAAGCTGGAAACACACAACCTGCCCCACATGCGGCGCGAACGCGCTGCGCGAGACAGACACAATGGACACATTTATGGAATCAAGCTGGTATTTTTTGCGCTACACCACCCCGCGTGAGCTTTGGGAACGCGAGGCGCTCGATTCCGAAGCGCTCGCCTATTGGGGGAGTGTCGATGAATACATCGGCGGAATCGAGCATGCCATTTTACATCTTCTCTATGCGCGATTCTTTAGCAAAGTCTTACGCGATTTGGGCTATCCAACACCAAGCGAACCATTTTCACATCTTCTCACGCAAGGAATGGTGCTCAAAGACGGCGCAAAAATGGCAAAAAGCAAGGGCAATATCGTCAATCCCTCCGACATCATCGCGCATTATGGAGCCGACACGGCGCGGTTGTTTATCCTCTTTGCCGCCCCGCCGACCAAAGAACTCGAATGGAACGATAACGCGCTTGAGGGTTCGTGGCGCTTTATCCGCCGCCTGTTTGAGCGCGCCGATTTTTGTACCAAAACAGCAAAATGCCCCAAGCCAAATGCAACAACCAAAGCTGAAAAAATCGCACGCAAAAAAGTCTATGAGGCAGCATTGAAGGCAAAGGAGCTGTATGCACGCAAAAATGAATACGCATTCAACACATTGATTGCCGCTTGTATGGAAGCGCACAACGCGCTTGCCGACCAAGATAACAAAGACATCTGGACAGAGGGGTATTTTGTCCTCCTCAATCTCTTAGAGCCAATTATCCCGCATGCCGCAAGCGAGCTTAGCGCTGCACTCTTTGAATGCAAGAATCTCGCGCCCATTGTGATTGACACAAGTGCCCTGTCTTCTGACACGATTGTGCTCGCCGTTACAATCAATGGCAAAAAACGTGCCGAAATCGAGGTTTCCACATCGCTTGACAAAGCCGAGATTCTGCCTATTGCACGCGAATCTGTGGCACGTTGGCTGCAAAATTGCGAGATTGTGAAAGAAATTTTTGTCGCGGGCAAATTGGTGAATTTTGTCATTAAGGCCCAAAAATAGGCATGTTGATGTGGGTGAGATTGTGGGGAATCTGCTTGTCATTGTTGCTTCTTGGCTGCGGCTATCAGCCGCTTGCGCGATATAGCGAGCAGCAATTTGGCGAACGAATCTATGTTGACATTAGCGTCAATTATCGCGACCCCGAAAACAGCGTTCTCATCAAAGACGCAATGTTACGTTCTATCGTGCAGCGGCTAGGGGCGAAGGTTGCGACCAACGCTAAAGAAGCCGATTCGCAAATCCACGTCACACTCTATAATGTACGCTTTGCCTCGTTGGCTGAAAACACACAGGGCTTCACGAGTTTCTATCGCACCTTTGTAACACTTCGTTTTCGCTATCACGACAAAGCCGGCAAAATAACCGAGATGGACACCATAGGGCGACACACATTCTCTATCGACACACAATCCATCTTGACAGACACACGTAGACTAGAAGCCATTGAAGAAGCAAGCATTCAGGCACTCGATGCGTTTTTTGCTAAAATTGCAACACTTCCAAAGCCAAAAGGATAGCCATGTCAACGCTCAAAGATGCTGTACGCAACGCTTTGATACGAATCCAAAAAAATGGGCAAGTTG
Source organism: uncultured Helicobacter sp. (assembly GCA_947177485.1). Classification (GTDB taxonomy): domain Bacteria; phylum Campylobacterota; class Campylobacteria; order Campylobacterales; family Helicobacteraceae; genus NHYN01. Next base: position 40,817 of record CAMWUR010000011.1, on the reverse strand, counting down.
CAACGCCTGATGTGTATCAAGACGCCTTTTGTGAAGAGGCAAAAAAGCTTGGCTTGAACATCGAGCCCTATCAATGGAAAACAAAATGGCTGAAGCAGCTTGATGCCAAAACACGCAATCAGATTCGGGGATTGCCCATGAAAACTCAAGAGGACTTTATCCATTTCCTTGCAACAACCATTACTCGACTGCAAAACAATGACACCAAAGAACAATTTTTGCTTTATAAAGAACTTTGCTCGATGTTTCTTTATTATTATGCGTCCCATAACCCCAATGCAAACCCAAATCTCATCAAGGATAGCCGTGAGCTCATCGATGGCAATTCGCAAATCAATGGGCAAATCATCAAAGAACGTTGGTCTGTTCTTCTCAAACAAAATTTGCCCAAAGAATCAAAAGACACACCGCCAAAGCCACAGCCCACACAAGAAAGCCCAAAAGATGCAAAAGATGATGGCACAGAACGTGAGGAGAATCTCGATTTCTTTAGCCCCCTCTTGCGCCCTTCGCTCACACAACAAGCCGCGAAACAGCAGGCGATTGACGCGGCGGCGGCTATGCTCAAACTCGACCTTGCGCTGATTGTCAAGGATAAACTCGTGAATGCACTGGAAAACGCACTGAAAGAACGGATTCAAATCGATAAAAACCTACTGCTTGCAACGGTCAAAAAGCATAATAAAGAACTTGAGAATCTCCTTGAGGTGATTGTGGCAAAGATTGCCTCATTGCAGATTGCAGGCGAGATGATGTTCAACGAAATCACCGAAAGTAACAAGCAGCTGAAGAATCTCACCCCAAAAGAAAACAATCTTTTGAGCTTCAAAGACGATATGCTTTCACTTCTTAGCAGCTCCGAGACGCGATTCCAACATATCCAAGAGGCGATGAGCCAAACAAAAAGCGGTTTGGACGCAATGACACAAAAGATTGGTGGCGAAAACAAGCACGAAACACCACCGCCAAAAGAATCTCTCGACAAGCTCACAGGCGTCTATACGCTCGCTGCGTTCAAAGGGCAGGTTGCGCACCACGAAGAGATGTATACGCGCTACAATCAAAGCTATTCTGTGTTCTATATCGACATTGACAATTTTCGGCACATCAACGATTCGTATAGCAATGAATCGGGGGATAAGATTCTCGCAACCTTTGGAAAGTTACTCAAGAATATTGTGCGGAAAAATGACTATGTGATTCGGATTGATGGTGAAGAATTTTTGATTTTCCTCTCGGGAATGGACCATTTTGATTCGTCCTATTTTGCCGAAAAAATCCGCACGCAAATTGCCGAAAGCACGTTTGTCTATGGACAATATAAAATGCAAATTAGTGTTACGATTGGTGTGGCAGACCGCAATGAAGCAAGCAACTTCGACAACGTGGTTGCACGCGCAAAGGCACGCATGTTGCAGGCAAAAAAGATTGGCTACAATCGCATTGCCACAGAAGATGAGGAGACATAGTGTTAGAGATTCTCTTGGACTATATGGCGCACAAAGACGAAGAATATCGCAATTTCGACCCTGCGCGATTCCCTGCGCTTTTTGCAAAACTGCGCCCACTCATCGATTCACATTTTGCAAAGCCGCCGCCAATCATTGTCCATATTGTCGGCACAAATGGCAAAGGCAGCACAGGGAGATTTCTCGCACTTATGCTTTTAGCATGCGGCAAAAGTGTCGGACACTTCGTATCACCGCACTTATTCTCGTTTGCCGACAGATTCTGGGACAATGGCGCTGTGGTGAGCGCAACACGACTGCTAGAGGCGCATGGTTTCTTGCAGAGCCTCGTCGATTCGAGCGGCGCGCGCTATTGCGACAGGGCAAGCTATTTTGAATACGCAACATTGCTTGCATACGTTCTCTTTTTCCCTCACCAATACGCAATCATCGAAGCAGGGCTTGGTGGGGAACTCGATTCGACAAGCTCGCTCCCCCGCAACTTAAGCCTCATCACGTCCATTCATCTTGACCACGAGGAGCGGCTTGGCAGCGATATTTTTACAATCGCACTCACCAAGCTACGGAGTATCAATGCACATGCCATTATCGGAATCCAACCAGATGAGCAAGCTGTACGTGCTGCGATAGAGCTTGTCGCAAATGAGCGCACCATTCACTATTGCTTCCTAGACGCAACCGATGCACAACTCAATACAACATTGCATCACAAGACCATTCCAAACGCGGCGGATTCATGTGCTGCTGCGACAACGCAAGAAAAGGCGCTACTGCGACAATATCTATCGGACAATGCGCTGCCCGAATACCAAGCGCAAAACTTCGCGCTCGCACAAAAGGCGCTGCGCTTTTTGAATCTCACATCACCCAATTCTGTGCCGATGTTCGATTTGGGCGGGCGAGCACAACGGCTTGCTCCAAACCTCATTGTCGATGTCGGGCACAATCTGCATGCGGCACGCGCGCTGTGTGCAACATTGCAGCAAATCTGGGCTGGACAAAAAATCGAGCTTATCTACAATGCCTACAAGGATAAAAACTATCGTGCCATTTTGCAATGTTTTAAGCCTCTTTTGAGTAAAATCCATATTTTAAAGCTCACACACCATCGAGCAGTGCCGCTTGCGTTGCTGCAAGATGTGCTAGACGAAGAAGGTATCCAGTATGACTATGAGATTTTTCCGCTATGTCCAGAACGATTCTATGCCGTTTTTGGCTCTTTTAGTGTAGCAGAATCCTTTATTTTACGATATAGAGAACGGTATGGACAATAAATTTATTATCACTATCACAGACATCAAGGGTTCACGGCAATACAATATCCACCAGTTTGTGAAACATATTTTACTCTATGTCCTGCTCTCCATTATTGTTGTGATTCTTGTTTCTTTTGCAACCATTCGCCTCTTGCTTGGCGAGATTGCAACAATTGAAGAAAACCGCAACAAGCTCATCGAAGATTACAACCGAATCGAAGCTATCAATAAAAATCTCGATGAAGAGATTGCCCAAAAAAACAATGACATCGCCATTATTCGCGGACGGCTTGGGCATTTGGAAGGCTTTGTGGGCGTGAGTAATGGCGAAACCAACGCGAGCGAAGAACGAGAGACAAACATCGAACACATGCTTGAACGTGTCGATGTTGCGCGCATTACAGCAGAACAAAAGGGATTCACATTGCGCATGTTGCCCAATGGCAGTCCATTACAACATTTCCAAGTCTCGAGTAATTTTGGCTATCGCGAACACCCGCTCATCAAAAAACGAGAATTTCATACAGGGATTGATTTGCGTGTCCCTGTGGGTACACCTGTTTACACCACAGCCGATGGTGTCGTATCATTTTCCAAAAAAGGATACAATGGCGGCTATGGAAATATGGTCAAAATTGAGCATGCGTATGGTTTCCACACTGCCTATGCACATCTAAGCGAATTGGCTGTAAAAGAAGGTGAATTTGTCAAGAAAGGGCAAATTATTGCCTATTCTGGCAATACAGGCTTGAGCACGGGACCCCATCTGCATTACGAAGTCATTTTTTTGGGCAATCGATTGCAGCCAAAGCATTTTATGAATTGGACAATGCGCAATTATGATGACATTTTTGAACGCGAAAAAGAGATAAAATGGCAATCGCTACTGGATAGCATCAGTACGATTCGTGAGTTTATTTCTATGCCTATTATAGAAGAATTTGAAGCAAAGGAAATAGAATGATATTTGGTGGTGAGAAAAAATCTAAACAACAACTCATCAGCGTTAATAATGCAGGCATGAGTTTTATCGCAAATGGCACGATTATCAAAGGCAACATCAACGCACAATCTGAAATTTTTATCGAGGGGCAATTTGAGGGCGAGATTCTCTCGCAATCTACCGTTGTGATTGGTGAAAATGGCAAAGGAAAAGGCACAATTCAAGCAAACAGAATGGTTGTGAATGGCATCTTTGAGGGCGAGAGTGAATGCGAGATTATCGAGATTATGGCTTCAGGCACTCATAAAGGTGAAATCATTGTTAATGAGCTCGTGGTTGAGCGCGGAGGCTCTTTTGTGGGTAATAGCCGCAAAAAAACAAGCAAGGAAAGTCCAAATGGCAAATGACACAACCATTATTGCTGCTGGAACAAGTATCAAAGGAGAGATTCTCGCCAAGTCTGGTTTGCATATCGATGGCACATTTGAGGGTCGAATCTTCTCCGATTCGACAATATCTGTCGGGCAAGGTGGCTTCGTTACGGGCGAAATTATCGCCCTCAAACTCATTGTGAGTGGTAAATTCAATGGCAAAGCAAATTGTCAAACGATTGAGATTATGCCCAACGGACGCGTTGATGGTGAGGTAACCACCAATGAGCTCGTGATTGAACGTGAGGGATTCTTCATCGGCGAAAGCAAAATACGGCAGAATCCTCCGTCTCTAGGCGACAGGCTAAGCCCGCTGCTACCAAATGATTCTGAAGATTCTAAAGATAACAAGTAAGTGCAAGCGCTGCTTTATGACCTGCTCACACATTCTGCGCCTGATGTCGGCATATTTGCCGATTCTCATGAATGCAGGGCAGCAGCTGGTGTTGCGATTTTGCAACACAAAACGCCCTTTGTTTTGCCCGATTTCCGCGCCCAAAGAGGCGATGATTTGCGCGCATATCGCGATGAGTTACTCGAGCTGCTGTCCGTATTGCGCGCCTATCATCGTTCGCAAAGCAACAAGATTCTGCTTGCACCTTTTCATACGTTACTCTACCCTCTCCCCTCGCCTACGATTCTGCAGGGTTTTGAGATTGCAAAAGGACAGAACATTACTCCACGCGCGCTAGCAGACAAACTCATTTGCTTTGGCTACACGCATGTCGATATGATTGAGCTTGCAGGCGAGATGAGCCTGCGAGGCGATATTCTCGACATCTATCCACCCGCACTAGAACCATTGCGCATCGAGTTTTTTGGCGATGAAATCGAAAGCATTCGCCCTTTTGACATCGCCTCGCAACTTTCACACAAAACCGAGCGCACATCGTTTGAGATTCCGCCTGTGCTATTTGCGCTTGCGCAAGAATCCTATGAATCGCTCACCGAATCGGTACACGAAAGCCCTTATGCGAGCTTTCACAAAGACATTCAAAGCCTCGGGCTATGGCATCTACCCAAAGCAATGTGTGTTGAAATCGCGCTCAAGAACGCATGCATAAGCCAGCAAGCGCATGCAAACATCGGCGAAGAGCTCGAGCTTTTTACGTCAAATAGCGAAGAATACGCGCGCCTATCGCGCATGCACGCCCTCGCACCGCTCGCACCCAAAGAGGGCTTTGTCGACTTTGAACTCTCGCTTTCTTCGCTGCCCACATTCTTGCAGATTCATAGCAACAAGCACATCACAATCATCGCCCGCAACGATGTGTTGTTGCGGCAATATGGCATCGATTCGGAACAATACACAATCTGTCAAGAATCCTTTTTTGTGCAATTCATGACGCCCACCAAACTCTTTCTCTCGCTCAATACACCCATAGCACAAAAAAAGCCAAAAAACAAACCGCGCATTTTGCTCGATGAAATCGCTGTGGGCGATTATATCGTGCATCGAGACTATGGCATTGGCATTTTTCGGGGAATCTCGCAAGAAAAGGTGCTCGGCGCATTGCGCGATTTTATCTTGCTGCAATATCAAGGTGAAGACAAGCTGCTGTTGCCTGTCGAAAACCTCGACATGATAGACCGCTACATCGCCGATTCGGGGAGTATCCCTATTGTGGATACATTGGGCAACAAAAAATTCACGCGACTCAAAGAAAAGGTGCGCACAGAGCTTTTGAAGATTGCCCAAAATATCATCGACCTTGCTGCCAAACGCACGCTCACGCAGGGCATGGTGTTTGATGTCGCACCGCCAGAGCTCGCGCTATTTCAGGCACAAAGCGGATTCACCTACACAGACGACCAACAAAGCGCGATTGCCGAGATTTTTGCTGACCTCTCGAGTGGCAATGTGATGGATAGATTATTGAGCGGTGATGTCGGGTTTGGCAAAACAGAAGTCGCAATGAATGCCATTTTTGTCGCCTATAAAAGCGGAGCGCAGAGTGCGCTGCTCGTCCCTACAACCTTGCTTGCGCTCCAACACACACAAACACTAAGCGAGCGCCTCGCCCCCTTTGGTTTGCGCGTTGCCAAACTCGATAGATTTGTTGTGGGCAAAGAAAAAGCCGCACTGCTTTGCGCGCTCAAAGAAGGCAAAATCGACGTACTCATCGGCACGCACGCGCTGCTTGATGTCGCATTTTGCAATCTTGGGCTGATGATTGTCGACGAAGAGCACAAATTTGGTGTCAAACAAAAAGAAAAAATAAAAACACTCGCCAACAATCTCCACATGTTGAGCATGAGCGCAACGCCAATTCCGCGTACGCTCAACCTCGCCCTAAGCGAAATCAAATCCTTGAGCACTCTCACGACCCCGCCAAGCCAAAGAATCCCCGTGCGCACGTTTCTCAAAGCCTATGACAACGCGCTTGTCAAAGAAGCTATCATGCGCGAGATTCGCCGCGGCGGGCAAGTGTTCTATATCCACAACAACATCGCCACAATCCCCCATGTCTATGAACATCTCTTAAGCCTCTTGCCTAACCTCAAAATCGCCGTTTTGCACTCGCAGATTCCTCCAAAAGACAGCGAAACTATCATGCTCGATTTTGCCAAAGGTGCATATCAGCTGCTGCTTTGCACATCGATTGTCGAATCGGGACTGCATCTGCCAAATGCGAACACAATCCTTATCGAATCTAGCGACCGCTTTGGCATCGCCGATTTGCACCAATTGCGAGGGCGCGTAGGACGCGGGCGAGTCGAAGGATTCTGCTATTTTTTCTATCAATCACAACAAAATTTGACCGAACAATCGCAAAAGCGGCTGCTCGCACTAAGCGCGCACAGTGAGCTGGGCAGCGGCGCGATTCTTGCCTACCATGACCTCGAGATTCGCGGTGGCGGAAACATCTTGGGCGAGGCGCAGAGCGGGCATATTAAGAATATCGGTTATAGCCTCTATTTGCGCATGCTCGAAGACACGATTTATAGCCTAAGCCACAAGGGCAATGCCGACAAAGGCGATGTCGATATGAATCTATCGGTGAATGCGTTTATTTCACCTGAATACATCGCAAGTGAACGCTTGCGGCTCAATCTCTATCGCCGCCTTTCACTGTGCGAAGAGATTGCGCATGTAACCAATATCGAGCTTGAAATTAACGATAGATTTGGCAAACCCGATATTTTTACACAACAATTTTTTAACCTTATCCATATCAAGATTCTTGCTAAACAATTGCAAATCACCAAAATCATCAACTACAACCAAAAAATCACGATTTTTGAGGGCGAAGCACGTACAAGCTTTGATGCGAACAGCCGCGATGATGATGATTTATTGCACGCGCTGCTAGGCTATCTACACAAACGACAAAAGGAAACAGCATGCGCATAGGTTTTGTGGGAGATGTTGTGGGCAAACCGGGCAGAACGATTCTCAAAGAACATCTCCAAAGGCTCAAATTTCGCGAGCGGCTCGATGTCGTGATTGCCAATGGCGAAAACTCAAGCCATGGTTTTGGCATGACTGCCGATTCGATAGGCGAACTGCTCGATAGCGGCGTTGATGTCATCACAGGGGGCAATCATAGCTGGGACAAAAAGGAGATTCTCGCGCTATTTCAAAGCGATTTGCCCATTTTGCGCCCGCTCAACTACCCACAAACAGCGCCGGGAAGCGGCATTGGAATCTATCAGATTGGCAACGATTTGCTTGCTGTATTGAACATCATGGGGCATTTTGCCATGCCACTTGTCGACAATCCTTTTACCCTCGCCCTCACCACGGTCAAGACATTGCATGCACAAGGAATCCGCCATATTTTTGTCGATTTCCACGCCGAAGCCACAAGCGAAAAACGTGCCATGTTTTGGCTACTAAGCGGGCATGTAAGCGCCGTTATCGGCACACACACACATATCGGCACAGATGATTTAGAAATTGCCAACGGCACGCTTGGACTAAGCGATGCGGGGGCATGCGGCTGCATGGACGGAGTTTTAGGATTTGAAAAAGAGAATGTTTGTGAACGTTTCACAAGCGGAATCCCAAGGGCGCTACAAATCCCGACAAAATGCACCAAGATTTTGCCGCTTGTCGTATGTGAAACAAACAACGAAGGGCGCTGTGTTTTGGGATATAAAATTCGCATTGTCGATTCCAATGAACCCGAAATCATCTTGCAAGCCTATTCTTATGATTAATACTATCTTAAAGTTTTGCATGGTCGCAAAAGCAATGCAAAGGACTACCTTCAAAAACAGCAAACTTATCGTCAAAACACTTCAATTTCTAGCCAAAATTTAAAGTATAAAAAAGTATAATAATGCGGAAGGTTTCTTACGATTTGTGTTGATTAAGAATCCTTTGGAAATTGCCCGCAAGGGCGCAAAGGCAGATATGTCATACCCCAAAATAGATAAAGAGTGAAAATGTCCTTACAAATTGGCAACTATCATTTCAAAAGCCGACTGATTGTTGGCAGCGGCAAATATAAAGACTTCCAAACCACATTTGAGGCAACCAAAGCAGCAGAGGCAGAGATTATCACCGTTGCCGTGCGGCGCGTGAACATCACCAACCCCAACGAGGAGAATCTACTCACATTTTTTGCCAACCACCCGATTCAGTTTTTGCCCAATTCGGCGGGCTGCACGACTGCAAAAGAGGCGGTTGCGTTGTTTCGTCTCACCAAAGAAGCAACGGGCATTGACTTTATCAAGCTCGAAATCATCGGCGACACGCAAAAAACGCTCTATCCCGATGTGCTAGAGACCTTAAACGCTTGTGAGATTCTTGCGAAAGAAAATTTTACGATTCTAGCCTACACGAACGATGACCCCATTATCGCAAAGCGCCTGCAAGATTGCGGCGCGAGCGCTATCATGCCTCTGGCTGCGCCCATTGGCAGCGGGCTTGGAATCCAAAACCGCTACAATATCGCGTTTATCAAAGATGCAGTTACATTGCCCGTGATTGTCGATGCAGGCGTAGGCTGTGCAAGCGATGCGGCAATTGCAATGGAACTCGGCGCTGATGGCGTGCTGACCAACACCGCGATTGCATGCGCAAACGACCCAATCCTCATGGCGCAAGCCATGCGTGATGCCGTACGTGCAGGGCGCGCAAGCTATCTTGCGGGCAGAATCCCCAAAAAACCCTTTGCAAGCGCGAGCTCGCCGATACATGGCATGGCAAACCTCAACATCTAGGACAAAGCATTGATGACCGGGACTCTCGAAATCATGATTTTAGGGGTATCTCTCGCAATTGATGCAAGTATTGTAGCATTTTCGTATGGATTGTGTACCAAACCTTGGAGACTAAACAATGGATTAAAAATCGCCCTGACAGCCTCATTTTTTCAATACACCATGCCTATTTTGGGCTGGTATATGCTCTGGATTGCCAACGAGGGATTTTCGGATTATGCGAGCATTGTAGACCATTGGATTACCTTTGCCATATTCTTAGTGCTTGGACTAAAGACTATCAAAGACGCGCACACTGAAGATGACGATGGGGAGCAAGCGCCCAAGACGCTCTCGCTCGGTGTGCTGCTGCTGATTGGAATCGCAACAAGCATAGACGCTCTCGCGGCGGGCGTGATGATTTTCTCCCAAAACACGTCGCTCTATTTGAGCGCAAGCCTGATTGGCGCAATCACCTTCGTTTGTGTCATGGTTGCATACCAATTGAGCAGAACATTGCGTCAAATCCCCACTCAAATGCTCGAAACAGGCGCAGGAATCATCCTCATCGCGCTTGGAGTTAAGGTGCTTATCGAACATACACTCGTATAGTCAATACTTAACGTTGTATGTCTATCGTTAACAAAACATGCTATAATGCCCCTTTCATAAACCAAAAACAGGAGAGATTTATGACACATCAACATTTGCATTCTACCCCGCAATGCACCGCACGTGCGGCTGCGCTGCCCAAAAAGCCTTTACTTATCCTCATTTTAGCATTCTTGCTCGGTGGCTTTGCGGGCGCAAAAACCTTTGCGACAGTCGATGGCAAAGACATCACCGACAAAGACATCGCGATGATTTTACGCGCAATGCCCGGAGCAAACTACGACAAACTGCCACCCGAGATTCAGCAGCAAGTACTCAACCAAGCCATTGAGCAGCGGTTGCTTATGAATAAGGCAAAAAAAGACGGAATCCAAAATAGTGCCGAGTATAAAGAAGCGCTGCAAGACGCGCAAGACGAGCTTGCGCTTGGTGTTTGGATGAAAAAGCAGCTCGATAAAATCACAATCAACGACAAAGAGGCACGCGAATTTTATAACCAAAATCCCAAGATTTTTGCCCAACCCGAACAGATTAAGGCGCGGCATATCCTCGTCAAAGACGAAAAAACCGCAAAAGACATCATCGCGCAGCTGGGCAAAGCGCCCAAAGGCAAGCTAGTCGATGAGTTCAAGAAGCTCTCTGCCGAGAAATCTATCGATGAGGGAATCGCGCAAGATGGCGGCGAGCTAGGCTGGTTCACGCGCGACCAAATGGTGCCCGAGTTTTCAGACGCAGCCTTCAAGCTCGCCAAGGGCAGCTTCACAAAGAATCCCGTTAAAACAAACTTTGGCTACCATGTGATTCTGCTCGAGGACAAAAAAGCGAGCGGCACAGCATCGTATGATACCGTCAAAGAACGCGTCATGCAAGGGCTCAAAATGCAGAAATTCAAAGAGAATCTCGGACAGATTGCACAAGAATTGCGCAAAGATGCTAAAGTCGTTGTCAAATAAGGAGAGAAAATGCTAGTAAGCGGCATAGAGATTCTCCAAAAAGCGCACCGCGAGGGCTATGGTGTGGGCGCATTTAATTTTGTCAATTTTGAGATGTTACAAGCGATTTTTAAGGCTGCTGTGGCACAAAATTCCCCACTCATCGTGCAAGCGAGCGAGGGTGCTATCAAATATATGGGCATTGATGTAGCTGTTGCGCTCGTGCGCACATTGAGCGCGCGCTATCCACAGATTCCTGTTGCGTTGCACCTCGACCATGGGACAAGTTATGAATCCTGTGTCAAGGCGATTCGTGCGGGCTTTACATCGGTGATGATAGACGCAAGCCACCACCCATTTGCAGAAAACCTACGTGAAACCAAGCGTGTTGTCGAGGTTGCACATGCATGCGGTGTTGGCGTTGAAGCCGAGCTCGGGCGACTCATGGGAATCGAGGACAATATCAGCGTTGCCGAAAAAGACGCCGTGCTTGTCAATCCCGAAGAGGCAGAACGTTTCGTTGCAGAATCGCAAGTCGACTACCTCGCCCCAGCGATTGGCACAAGCCATGGTGCGTTTAAGTTCAAGGGCGAACCCAAACTCGATTTTGAACGTCTGCTTGATGTCAAAAAACGCACAAACATTCCGCTTGTATTGCATGGCGCAAGCGCCATTCCCGATTCTGTGCGCGAGTCGTTTTTATCAAGTGGCGGCGACCTCAAAGGCAGCAAGGGCGTGCCTTTTGCGTTTTTGCAGGAAGCCGTGAAGGGCGGAATCAACAAAATCAATACCGACACAGATTTGCGCATTGCGTTTATGGCAGAAGTACGCAAGGTTGGCAACGCAAACAACAGCGAATTTGATTTGCGCAAGTTTTTTGCCCCAGCGAGCGAAGCGATGACAAAGGTTGTCGCGGAGCGCATGGAGCTTTTGGGCAGCTCGGGCAAAATCTAAAGGAGGACAAATGGCATACAGCATGGGCGACCTCAAAAAGGGGCTAAAGATTGAGATTGACGGCGTTCCCTATCGCATTGTTGAATACCAACATGTCAAGCCGGGCAAAGGTGCAGCGTTTGTGCGCGCAAAAATCAAGAGTTTCCTAGACGGCAAAGTCATCGAGAAGACATTCCATGCGGGTGATAAATGCGAAGAACCCAATATTGTCGAGCGGCAAATGCAGTTTCTCTATCATGACGGGGATTCGTTTCAATTTATGGACACCGAAAGCTACGAGCAGCTTGCGCTTACAGACGACCAAGTCGGCGATACAAGCAAGTGGATGATTGACGGCATGAATGTCTCGGTTTTGTTCCACAACAACAAAGCAATTTCTGTCGATGCGCCATCGGTTGTCGAACTTGTCGTTACAGAGACGCCCCCAAATTTCAAGGGCGATACAAGCAGCGGGAGCAAGAAGCCCGCGACACTCGCGACAGGTGTTGTCATTCAAGTACCCTACCATGTCCTTGAGGGCGATACAATCCGCGTGAATACCGAGCTTGGCGAATATATCGAAAAAGTCAAATAAGGAGTAGCTATGAAAAAAGTCCTTGTTCCGCTTGCCAAAGGCTTTGAAGAAATCGAGGCTGTTTCTATCATCGACGTCTTGCGCCGTGCGGGCGCAGACGTGGTCGTTGCGAGTGTCGATGGCTCCGAATGCGTGTGCAGCTCGCATAATGTGCGCGTCCTGACTGATTGTGCACTTAGCGCTGTCGATTCTTCTTCGTTTGATATGATTGCATTGCCCGGAGGTAGCGAGGGCGCAACGACTCTTGCAACAGACGCGTTACCTCAAAAGCTCATCAAAGAATTCCACGCAAAAGGCAAGTTTGTCGCCGCCATTTGCGCCGCACCCATTGCCTTGCATGCCGCTGGAATCTTGCAAAATGTCCCTTATACCTGCTATCCGGGCTGCAATGCACAAATTGGAGGGCTCTATACCGAGGACAAAAATGTTGTCGTGAGCGACAAAATCATTACCTCGCGCGGTCCCGCGACTGCCCTCGCGTTCGCGCTCACGCTTGTCGAAGTCCTCTTTGGCACACCAAAAGCAAAAGAGCTCGCAGCAGGAATGCTCAAAACGTGCTGCTAAAACTTCTCTTACGTGGCTTCGCATTTTGTGTAAGCGCGTTGTTGATTGGCTGTGCACCCGAAGTGCGAGTAGCAAGCGCAGAAAATTTTCGCGCCCAAATCAATGCACTCGCTGATTCCAAGCGCTCGCAATACGAGCAAAACCCTGCCCGAATCGTCGAAGAGATGCGCCCAAGCGCACAGCAAAGCGTGAGCCCTAACCCTGCCCCGCCGCCACCGCTTGCCGAGCCAAACCCCGCTGTGAGCGCGCCGATTGCGAGCACGCCTGTCGTGAGCGCAACACAGAATCCACGCCAGACTTTCGCCATTCTCGCGGACGAGGTTGCGCGCAACCACGAAGAATTGAGCACAACGCAAGAGGGCGCGCGCAAGATTCAAGAAGTCTTGCACACCTATGTGAGCGAACAATGGGGCGAAACAGATGCGCAAACTGCCACACAAACGTTGTTTGTCAAATACACCAACCACTACAAAAACCGCGCGACTATCGACTTTGAAAAAGGCATTGTCCAAGTCGAGACACTCGAATCAGACAACCCCAAAGAGGCGCTTCAAAGGGCGATTGTCGCAACCTTGCTCGCCCCCTTTAACCCCGATGGAATCGAAATCACCAATGATAGTGAGATTCACATCGGAGCACGTCCCTATCTTGCTGATTATATCAAGGACAATGAGGGCAAGGAGATTCTCTATGAATGGCGCGCAAACCGCTATGCGCAATACCTCATCGCTAACAATCTGCAAAAAAGCAAGCATGGCGACAAGGAGCTTTGGAGTGTACGTTTTGAGATGCAAAAAGACTATCCCGAGATTCAAAATGCCCAATATGGTGACATCGTCAATCGCTATGCAAAGCAGTACAACCTCGACCCAGCGCTCATTCTTGGAATCATCAAAACAGAAAGCAGCTTCAATCCTTATGCGACAAGCAAAGCGCCAGCTTATGGGCTCATGCAAGTTGTGCCAAGCACAGCGGGTGCAGACGCACATGAACAAATCCACAACCGCAAGGGCAAACCCACAGCAAACATGCTCTATGTGCCCGAAACGAATATTCAATATGGCACAACCTATCTCAATATTCTAAGCACGCGCTATCTCAAAGGTGTGCGCGACCCACAAAGTCTCGAATATTGCATGATTGCCGCCTATAATGCCGGTGCAGGCGCTGTGTTGCAAACCTTTTCTGCCAATCGCACGCAAGCCATTGCGCAGATTAATACAAAAACGCCGCAAGAAATCTACACAATCCTCCACACCAAACTTGCCTCGCTCGAGGGCAGACGCTACTTGCAAAAAGTAACAACTGCCAAAAAAAGTTTTGCAAAATAGGAACAAAATGATCAATCGATGGCTATCAAAAATCTTTGGCATTCTTGCTGACTTGGAGCTCCCGATATGTTTGCAACATTTCGTGAACAAAGCCGTTGTCGCAATTCTCAAGATTGACTTAAGCGAGCATGAGCCTCCAAACCACTATGCCAGCGTTAATGCGCTCTTCACGCGCCCCCTGACGCGCCCTCGCGATGTCGATATGAACGTCGATTCGCTGATTGCACCAACCGATTGCAAACTGATTGCAAGCGGAATGGTTTGCAACAATCAGGCATTGCAAATCAAAGGAATCTCCTATGCGATGTCTGCCCTGCTCGCCCAAAGCCTCGAGCCGCACGAGCTGTCAAGCATTGAGGGCATGCGCTTTTTCAACCTCTATCTCGCACCGCGCGATTACCACCGATTCCATGCCCCCACAGATTTGCGTATCGTCAGCATCGCCTATTGCGATGGCAACCTTTGTTCGGTACGCCCAAGCATTCTTTGCAAATCGCCCGTGTTTGTGAGCAACGAACGCGTGATTTTGCGTGCACTCGATTCGCGCGACCAACCGCTGTATTTCGTTGCTGTGGGTGCGCTCAATGTGGGCAAGATTCTCATCTATGCCGAACCAAGAATCCACACCAACGCCGGACGCGGTGCGACAATCTATCATTATGACAAGCCAATATCCATGCAAAAAGCTCAAGAACTAGGGCAGTTTAAGATGGGTTCGAGCATCGTTTTGCTTGCCAAGGCGAGCTGCAATATCCAAGACAACACGGCTGTGCGCTTTGGGCAATGTATCGGCACTTTAGGAGATAACCATGACAACACAACAAGAAATCATTACCCTCAAAAATGAGCTCGGAGCTGTGATTGCCGCGCATTTCTATCAGCGCGATGAAGTCGTGGCAATCGCCGACATCACAGGCGATTCGCTCGAGCTTGCCAGAAAATCGCAAGAATCGGATAAAAATATCATCATTTTTTGTGGCGTGCATTTCATGGGGCAGAGTGTGAAGATTCTCGCCCCGCAAAAACGCGTGTTCATGCCCAAAATGGCGTGCTGCTCGATGGCACGTATGATTGATAGCAGCTATTTTGACGAATCGATTGCGCTGCTGCAATCGTTTGGAATCCCCAAAGAACGGATTATGCCTATTACCTATATCAATTCCAATGCCGAAGTCAAGGCAAAAGTGGGCGCGATGGACGGCTTTGTCTGCACAAGCTCCAATGCCGCAAAGATTCTCGCGCATGCGCGTAAAGAAGGCAAGACCATTTTTTTTCTCCCCGACCGCTGTTTGGGGCAGAATCTCGCGATTCAAAACGCGCTCCAATATGCGACCTTGGGAGTTGATAGCCCAGAAAAAGTGCGAGCAGCAGACATCATCTGCTACAATGGCTTTTGCTCGGTGCATCAACTCTTTACGACAAATGATGTCGATTTCTTCCGCCAAAAATATCCCGACATCGTGATTGCCGTCCATCCCGAGTGCGACCCGAGCGTTTGCGCAAAGGCAGACTTTGTCGGCTCGACAAGCCAGATTATCAAATTTGTACAAAACCTCCCGCTTGCACAAAAAGTCGCTGTGGGCACAGAATTTAACCTTGTCAATCGCTTGCGCAAAGAAAATACCTTTGTGCTTAGCAGCACATTACCACAATGCCCCACGATGAACGAAACCACACTTGACGATGTGTTGCAAACCCTGCGCACATGCAAAAATGGCGAGAGTGGCAACGAAGTTTTCCTTGACGAATCTGTGCGCCAGCTTGCCTTTCGTGCACTCGATAAAATGTTGCGGCTCTCCTAGGCAAGCGCATGCAAATCACGCTCGATTCCTCGCCGTCTTTGCGCGAACGCGCGCTCACTCTCCAAACGGCACACAGCACAATCCAAACGCCCGTGTTCATGCCCGTTGGCACGCAGGCGAGCGTCAAGGCGCTCGATTCACTCGACATGTGCGCGCTTGGCGCAAGTATCATTCTTGCGAATACCTACCACCTCTATTTGCGCCCGGGCGCCGAAACGATTGCCGCGCTCGGTGGGCTGCATGGGTTTTGCAATTTTCCCGCGAGCTTCCTAACCGACAGCGGCGGATTCCAAGCCTTTAGCCTCGCGCAAAACATTCGCTATGTCGAGGACGGAATCGTGTTCAAAAGTCACATCGATGGCAGCAAACATCTCTTCACGCCCACAAAAGTGCTCGAGATTCAACACTTGCTCAACAGCGACATCATGATGGTTCTCGATGACCTCATCGCGCTGCCCGCCACGCAACAGCGAATCGAACAAAGCATTACGCGCACGATTGCGTGGGCAAAACAAAGCGTTGCATACCAAGCGCGCAAACGCGAGGAAGGCGCTGCGCGGGGCAATAATCTGTTTGCGATTGTGCAGGGCGGCACAGACAAGGCATTGCGCAAAATCTGTGCTGAATCGCTCTGTGAGCTCGAGTTTGACGGCTATGCGCTCGGTGGGCTCTCTGTGGGCGAGCCCAACCTTGAAATGTATGCGACAATCGCACATACCGCGCCGATTCTGCCGACTGATAAGCCGCGCTATCTCATGGGCGTGGGCACACCCGAAGACATCATCGAGGGAATCGCACATGGAATCGACATGTTCGATTGCGTCATGCCCACGCGCAATGCGCGTAACGGGACGCTGTTTGTGCGCGAAGGGCGGCTGTCTATCAAGGCGGCAATCCACAAAGATTCGCCTTTGCCTATCGAGCCAGAGTGCAGCTGCCACACCTGCACGCACTACACGCGCGCCTATCTGCACCACCTCTTCAAGGCAAAGGAGCTTAGCTACTATCGCCTCGCAAGCATCCACAACCTCCATTATTACCTTACGCTCGTGCGCGCCGCGCGCCGCGCCATTTTGGCAGGGAAATTCCGCGCGTTTCGCGCTACGTTCTATGCCGCACGCAATGCCGAGATTCCACAATATGACGGCTGTATATTTTAGCGGCTTTGGCTTTGCGCATGAAAGCGCGCTGTTTGTTGCGCCTTTTTGTGCTGTGCGCGACTGCCTCGATGTGCGCGAATTTGACGTGGTGGGCTTTAGCTATGGCGCACAAAAGGCTGTGCGCTATGCGCTTGATTCTCCGCGCCCAATCCGCCGCCTCTGCCTCATCTCTCCCGCATTTTTTCATGGCATGCCAACAAGGCGCAAAGAGGCAGAGCTGCGGCTTTTTGCTGCCAACCCAGTGCGCTATCTGCAAACATTCTTACAACAGGCGCTAAGCGGCGCAACAGATGCGAGCGAGGCGCAAAAGGAGCTCGTCTTACCCTATTTCTGCCTCTCACAGCATGAATCGATTTGCACAAAAGAGCTTGCGGACGATTTGCGCACATTACTCTTCTACACATTCTGTGCCGATGAGCTCACACAGATTCGCGAACGTGGAATCGCAATCGAAGTCTTTTTGGGCGAAAGAGACAGAATCATCGCCGCCAAAGAAGCGCGCGATTTTTTTGCACCACTTGCAACGCGCCTTTTTTGGGTGCGGGACGCGGGGCATTTGTTGTTGTGAAGTTTCTAATCTTTGTCATTGCGAGAAGCGATAGCCTCGTGGCAATCAAACATGGTACATAACACAGAATCGTGGATTGCTTCGGGTGAGCCCTCGCAATGACGCAAGCAGAGTCGGAGGTGCGATTTCAATCGCACATCATTATTCTATGTGTGCGCTCAATTCCGCACCTCCATTGTCATGTTGAGCGTTAGCGAAACATCTCCATCGTAATAAAACGGAACAAAAGTTGCTTGAGTGTTGGTAGAGACACAAAGACGAAAAATCCTAAATTTTAAAGAATTTTTTAAGGATTTTCTTGTTATGAGTGGAGATATTCTGATACAAAGAGAGCAGAATGAAAAACATTCTCAAACTAGGGCTTATCAGCGCAATAACCGCAATCGCATTGGCACAAACGCCATCAGCGATTCAGACACAAGCAATGGACGAAGATGTCCTTGCAATCGCTTCAAAAGGCGCATTGAGCGACAAAATGCAAGGCTTCCGCAAGCTTGCAGATGATGAGGCAGGGAGTATTTTTGGGGGGCTAGCCTATTATCCCTCTCGCTGCACCAGTTGTGAATATGGGTATCCGGATCAATATAATTTTCTCTCATACTTCACGTCGTATTATCCGATGGCGCTAACATCTAGCGAAAGAAGTAGTCGAAAGCTTAATATTGGTGCTGGTGATAGCTCTAGTGATTATAGCGAATTTGCAAACTTAGCAGATTCCTATGGAAGAGTTTTTATTCGTCTTGAAGTTGATTTTCGAACGAATACCACTAGACAGTCTATTGTTAACAGTTCAGGACAAGCTATTGGCAATAGCGCTTTCACAAGTCGCTTAGTAAACTTTACTCGTAGCTACTACCTAGACCAGTTTGGTAGAGATAGGGCGCAATTTACACGAGAACGTGGTTATTATTAAGCCACATTAAGGATTCCCCATGCTGATAACTACCAACACAAATGTGCATTCTCCAATAATTGTTAAACCTCAAGCACAAAAGACTGAAGAGGTTCAAGAGTTTGTTAATCGATTATCGACAGAAGAGTCAAAAGCATTAGCTGTTTCTGCAATCCAAAAACAAACACAAGAGTTTCCAAAAGGACTTTTGCAAGACATTGAGAGTCTCTCAAACCTCATGCTTGAGCTTGATGATGATGCATATTCAGATAAAAAGCATGGGGGAGTAGGTTACGTCTATTCAAACGAAAATGGCAATAAAAGTTTTGTGCTTGGCGATTACGAATATGTCTTATCAAAAACTGATGAAAGTTTAAACTTGGACGACCTCAAACATGTTTGGGGCTATGGTACACATTCTAATCTAGCAACAAAAGATAACATTCAAAATGGCATGTGGCTTGATGGTAATTCTTATGTTTTGTGGACTAATGATAATTTTGATAAAACTCGTTATCGTCCCTTTGGTTCGTCTATAATGTATGACCCAAAAACATCAAGTAGCTTTGCCCCAGAGCCAGAAGCTTTTCCTGAAATCCTCAATCGACAACCCGATATGGGCTATACGTACGTTGATTTTGAAAGCAACCTTGGGGTAATTGAAAAACTCTTAGACAAATATCTTTTAGCTGAATATGAAAAAGACCCACGTTCTGACGAAACACAGCAGCTGCTGTTCTTAAAGGCAAAAATCAATACAATATCTGAAATGGTTGAAAAAGATAGAGAGATAGTTGCTGAATATCTTCAATTAGATGACACACTATTTACAGCTATTTTTACTCATCGAGACCTTTGGGCAAACCAAACTGCAATGCTTGCCGAGTTTGGCTTGAATCTAAACAAGTTTTTGCCTGAAGATGAGCAGCAACAAGTTATCGATTCACTTAATGTAATCCTGAATTATAGCGACCATCATTGGTTTGAAGGGTTTGGGGCAGAAATTAGTTCGCTCTTTAAACAAGATAATATTATGGCTTCACAGCTCAAGGAGAGCTCTAAGGAGTTCCAAGAAAGCCTCATCTCCCGCTTTTCAGCCATAGACAACACAGAGATTCTCTTGAATCTCGCTTCGGATTCGAGCTTGCAAACCAACACCAAAGAATCCAAAACCTATGAAAGCCTAATTGACAGAATCCGTTCCAAGCTCAAAGGAAATGATGATTCGATTCTGCAACAAGTCATGAGCAAAATCACAAATGGTGTCAAAGCAAGCGGAATTGCGGAGGGTGTATGAAAAAGCTTCTGTTTCTTTGTTGCGCTGGCTTTCTTTGTGCCTCCGACTTAATCGGTGTGGATTCGTTGTTCAAACAGCAATCAGGCATTCGGAGTATCACAAGCCTTTCGTTCTTAAGCACAGGCAATCCCAATAGTTATCGAGTCTATCCCAATGTCAGTGTTGAAGGTGCAGATTATGCTATTGAAGACACAAAGGTTTTGTCTTTGCGGCAGACTTTGATGTATACGTTGATTAAAGATTTGGACATTCTCACTTCTGTTGGTGGGAGCTATCGGCGCGAGGAAGTGTTTGATTTTAATACCTTTGGCTATACGGGCAACAATCTCTTTCAATTCAATTCGTGGTGGATTGGTTTGCTCTACACTGCTCCAAGATTCTTTGACTTTGTGCCGCAAAATCACCGTGCAAACGTCCATTATCGAACGTGAAAAGATTCTCGATGAAAAAAAGAATTTCTATGTGCACTCGCAATCCTTCAAGGCTTCTTTGCGAAGTTATAGCGACCCAATTGTCTATTCTGTCTATGCCTCTTTTGACCACAACAAGCAGCGCAAGTTTGATGGCGGCAGAATCATGTATGGCAATGGAATCGGTGTTGGCGCTGATGCATCGCTCATTCTTAGCCCCAAATTTTCTTTTGATGTGGGGCTAGAACAACGAATCCAAACGCCACAAAAGATTGATGGCTATCAATCCACTGGCTGGCGCTCTATCCCAACTTTGTCTTTGGGTATGACATATAGTCTTAACTCCACTTCGGCTTTTTCTATTTCGGGAATGGCTGGGGGCTCGAGCTCTGCTCCTGATTCTGTCTTTGGAATAAGCTTTTGGAAAAAGTTCTAAGATTCTTTCTTTTTTCTCTTTGTTTTCTGCCCCTGTTTGCCGATTTTGCCGTTAAGTCTTTTCAAGAATTGCGCAACCAAAACCTTGTGCGCCAAAGCTATGAAGAATCATGTGGCGCTGCCTCGCTCGCAACATTGATTCGATTGATTGATTTTAAAAGGGTTGATGAGCTTGAAGTCTTAGAATATTTTACCAAAGATTCTAAGGGAAACATCAACACAGATATGGTGAGCTTTTTAGAATTGCAAAAGGCTGCACAAAAAATGGGATATAAAAGCGCGAGCTATCAAATGGATAGAGAGGCGCTCGAAAAAATCCAGATTCCATTATTGGTTAAGATTGAAGACGACCCACGATTTCCTCATTTTGTTGTGATTATCAACTATGCGGGCGATTATATCCGCGTCTTTGACCCAAGCCATGGCGAATATCTCTCGTTAAAGAATGAATTTTATAGTGTTTGGGACAAAGACCACAAAGGAGGCTATGCGCTTATTCTGACCACACCCAAAGGCATTGCAACCGAGCAACTCCCACCAAAGCTGCCAGAGGAAGTGTTTTTTGAAGCAGGGAGGAAATAATCGGGGCTTTATCGGTGTTTAGGCGAGGACAATTAGTCAGCTCTAAAGTTCAACACGGTGGATTGCTTCGGGCGAGTCTTCGTAATGACAGAATCCTAGATTCTCTTGCTTGCTATTGCTTATTCATCTTAACGTCCCAACCACAGCACGCAGCGGCTATGTTCGAGCCAAAAGGCATCACAGAGACGCAGCGCTGTGGTTGGGACGTTAGAATATGAGCAATGGCGAATAAAAGCAATTGGAGATGCAGAATCGAGTTTTGGCATTGTAAGATAATTCCCCCTCCCTGTGCTTTGGGGTTAGGGGGAGGGTAAAGATTTATTGTCATGTTGAGGCAAAGCCGAAACATCTCTTGGATTCTCACAACATGAGATTCTTCAGCCTAAAGGCTTCAGAAGGACAAATAGCAAATTTTCTAGCAAGATTCCAACCCCCCAACCACAGCACATAACGGCTATGTTCCAACTTAACATAGCCGAAGCGCTGTGGACATTGACACATGCAGGTGCAACGCACATTATAAAAGCGTGCAGGGGTTTGGGGGATTATAAGGGGGATAAGGGCGAAGCTATCAGTGAGAATACACAAACAATTTCATGTTTGCTTTGGGGCAAGTAGCGCCCCTTGTCTCCCTTAAAAAAATAAACCATTCATAGATTCCAAAGAGATGTTTCGGCTTTGCCTCAACATGACAAATAAAATCTTCGGAGGTGCGGTTTTAACCGCACACATAGAATAATGAGTGCGACTCAAGTCGCACCTCCAATATGCCTTGCGTCATTGCGAAGGCTCGCAAATGACGGGAGACTATCATTCAAGCCGTTTGCGATTGAAGAATCGCATGCGACAGATTCGAAAAATCAAGAATCAAAATCCCCAATCAAACTCTTTTGCTGCTGCGCTTGCAGCACCAGAAGAAGTGGCAGCAGGGGCTGCAAGCAGTTTTTCTTTCTCCGCCAAATATTTCGCATGTTCAGACACAATCCTTTTGAGCGCATTGATTTTGTGGTGCGAGAGAATCTGTGCATACGCGATTCCAAGCGCGCCGCTTTTCACAAGTGATTGACACACATCGGCGCTCAAGCCGCGCATTTTTTCTTCATTCACGCGATAAATATCGCTAATGCGCGTTTGCGTCCCATCGCTATATTCAAGCAACAATTCCCATTCGCTAAACACTCCCGCCTCATCAAGCGCACGCATCGCATTGTCGGTGTCGATTTGCTGCCCGCGAAACTGCTCCCACATCTGCACAAATTTTGTCAAAAATTCTGTTGGCGCGCCGTTTTCGTCATAGAATGCCTGCACATTCGCCTGCCCTTTTGGTGCAAGAGCACTTTCATCAACGCACAAAATGCGCTTGCCCTCTTTTGTTGGGTAGAGTGTAAAAGGATATTGCTTGAGGATTCGCGGGATATATGACGCGAGAAATCGCCCATCAGGACTCACAAAGCAGTTTTGGTTGGGCAAGACAGAAAGCAAGGCAACGAGCTTTGGCACGCCATCGATTCGCACCATCGCCACAGGAAATGCTAGGATTGCCTCGCTAAGTTCATCATAGACGAGCTCACACATTGTTTCGGATTTGGCAAAAAGAAAGTTGGTGTTGCGCACAAAACCTTTATCAATCAAATCACGTGTTACAGGGACAAGTTTTGAAAACATATAAGACTCCTTTTAAATTCTTAGTATAGCCAAACTTAGCAAACTTCTATCATCGTAATCTCTGTACGCGTGCCAAGCCGCATCGGCGGTCCCCAATAGCCCGTGCCACTACTGACATACATACGTGTGTGTTCGCTCACGCGATAGAGCCCGCTTAGATAGCCACCCTGCTGCGCCATCACAACAAGTGAAAAGGGCGCCATCTGCCCGCCATGCGTGTGCCCACAGAGAATCAAATCAGCACGGCGAGCGCTTGCGCGCACCTCGGCGACAAATTTGGGCTGGTGCATGAGCAAGATGGTGGGCAAGTCGCGGCGCGCATTTGCATAAGCCGCATCTAAATCTGGGGCATAGACTCCGCGCACGCGCCCAAAGAGGTCGCCCACGCCAACAATCTGCAAGGTCGAGCTAAGTTGCACAGATTCATTAAGCAGCGGGCGAATGCCGATGTTGCGCAAAGCCTGCAAGGAATCCTCGACATTATAAAAATATTCATGGTTGCCAAGCACAAAAAACTTGCCAAGCCGCGCGTTGAGTTTAGCAAGCTCGGTGAGACAATCAGCGATTTTGGGTAACGGCGCGTCCAAAATATCGCCCGTGAGCACGATAATATCGGGTTTTAGCGCATTGGTTTCTTGCACAACCCATTGCACATAGTCGTAATTGATGAGCCCGCCGACATGCAAATCGCTCAATTGCACAATGCGCCACGGCACACACAGCCCAAGCCCGATAGAGAGCGGAAACGAAACGAGCTTGGGACGCAACATCGCTGTAACAACTGCCGCGCTGCTGTATCCCGCAAAAAAGATTCCGCCACCGAGTGCTGCGAGCTTTGCAAAGCTCGCACGGCGCGCCTGCAAGGCAGATTCTGTATCGACATTTGCGGCTTTGGGCGCGGGTTTCTTGGGTTTATCTGTCGTGGGTGCTATTTTGGATTCTGCCTTTGGCTTAGAATCTGCCGCGGGCTTTTCGGTGGGTGTTTCGGGGATTGCAGATTCTGCTACATCTTTTGCCGCTACTTTTGTTGCGCCTGCTTTAGAAACTTTTGGTTTTTCTGCGCCTTGTGTGCGCCTTGTGCGCCATTGCAAAGCATAGAGATATGTGCAAAGGCATGTATACAAAACCGCTACAACCGCGAGCGAAAGCGCAAGCACAAAGCCGATTCCAACGGGAAAAGCGAGCAGGCAATAAAGCCACTCGGGCAAATCTGTTTTGCTGCGCACAATCGGAAAGCACAACGACACAGCGAGATTGAGCACAAGCCACACGCGCACAATCCATAGCAATGTGGGGCGATTGCCAATCCAATCGCGCAACCACAAGCGATAAGCAAGATAATGAACAACGGCTAGCGCAATGCCCGCAACTATTGGAATCCAATGCATTGTTTCCTCATTTTGCCCTACATATAGCCTTCTTTGCGCAATGCCTCGAGCGTACCACCGCCCTCTTTGTCTTGCGCTCTGCCGCTTCGCTCGGCAATATCTTTGAACTTGCCGCTTGTGAGCTCATGGATAATCTCGGCGGGATTTTTTGCGCTCGATTGCACAGGCGCTGTGCAAGGATAGCAGCCTAGCGAGCGATAGCGCGTGCCCTGCCCTTGGTCAAAATAAATCGGGATAATGGGGATTTTCTCACGCTCGATATATTCCCAAATATTGAGCTCGGTCCATTCGAGCAGAGGATGCACGCGCACATGCGTGCCGGGCGCGAACTCGGTTTTATAGAGATTCCACAGCTCGGGTGGCTGCGCCGATGCGTCCCATTCATTGCGACAATCGCGCGCCGAAAACACGCGCTCTTTGCTTCGGCTGCCTTCTTCATCGCTCCGCACACCAACAATCACGGCATGATAGGGCTCGGCTTTGGGCAGCACCCTCCAGCTATCGCTCTGTGGGTCATACACACGTCTTTCCCACGTGCCATCGAGCGTATGATTGAGCGGAATCGCCTTGAGGTTTTTGCAACAAGCGATACGGTCGACATTGCCATCAGGAAAGGTTTGCTTTGCCTCCAAGGCGGCTTTGTTCTGCCCCACAACAAGGCGCAGCTTGAGCTCCCGCGCGATTTGGTCGCGATAGGCAATCATCTCGGGGACTTTGTATGCCGTATCGATATGCAACAACTCAAACGGAACATGCCCCAAAAACGCCTTTTTGGCAAGCCACAATAACACTGTCGAATCCTTGCCAATGCTCCAAAGCATTGCGAGATTCTTAAACGAACGATAGGCTTCACGCAAGATGAAAATGCTTTGATATTCTAGGGTTTGTAGTTTATCCATCAAAACTTCTTGCGCTCGACATCTGTCATAATCTTCCCTGCAATCTGCTCCACATTCGTGCTAATCTCTGATGAATGATTAGCGATATTGAGATTTTCTTGCGTAATATTCTCCAGCTGCCCCACAGCCTCATTGACTTGCGCAATTCCCTGCGCTTGTTCTTTAATCGAATCTGCCATATCGTTGATTCCTTGAATCAACGTGTTTGTGTTCGCCTCAATCTCGCTTAGGCTCTTTGTCGTACGTTCAGCGAGCTTGCGCACTTCATCAGCCACAACGGCAAATCCACGTCCATGTTCACCTGCACGTGCTGCTTCAATCGCAGCATTGAGTGCGAGGAGATTTGTTTGGTCGGCAATGTCGCGGATAATACTAATGACGTTTTTAATCTCTTCGCTTTGTGTAATCACCTCGCTTGTACGTGCGGAGACATTCTGCATCGAGCTTGTAATCTCTTCAATCGCGCTTGCGGTTTGTTCGAGGTTGCTCGCTTGGGTGTTGCTCCCTTCTACAAGGCGCTGCACGGTTTGTTCGAGGTCGTTGCTCGAGGTTTGCAAATCTTTTGCAAAATCGGCACTTGCCTGCAACATTTTGCGAATCTCTTCGCCCAAAGTGTTGGTAACGATTTCAACGCGCCCCTTGGCGTTTTGCACTTCGGTGGTGAAATCAAGCTTGGTATAAGAATCAAATACACGTGTAATCTCATTGGTATCGCTCCCAATGCCTTCTTGCAATACATCAAGCATGTGGTTAAGCACGTCTTTGAGCTCGGCGAGCTGTGGGCTGGCGGGCGTTTCGACAATGCGCGCCGTGATGTCGCCCTTTTCAATCATCTGCGCCGTTTGTGCGCTTTGCGCAATCGCAACGGCGTCTTTCTCGAGATTTTTATGCGTTTTTTCGATATTTTCATTGATAGCCATTGCCATCGAGCCTATCTCATCACGTGCTTTTGGAACAACAAGAGCAGGCAAGGTGTTTGTTTCATGATTGAGGAATCTAAAGAATGCAAACAGCACTTCTTGCACTGTATGCACGCGGTTTGTGATATTCGTGCGCACAACAAAATACACCACAGCAACCACAACAAGAATAAAAATTATCGAGGCAAAAATGAGTATGAGCTGTAAATCAAAGACTGGAGCATAAACGGACGACTCTGGGGCGCTGATAAGCATTGCCCAATACACATCAATATCATTCCAAATCTCAAAAATCGCAATTGCCGTATAGCTTACGTCTCCATTTGAGTTTTGATATTCCACAACTGCGTCTTTTTTGTTTTTGATGTCATTGATGAGCTGCATGGTTGATGGACCGGGATTGATGTCGTTCAGATTCTTTGTCTGGAACTCCTTGTTGGGGTGAATGAGTACCTGCCCATTTGAATCAGATATGACACGATAATCGCTCTCAAAAACAGAGAGTCGTGGGTCTGTAATCGCACTCGAAATGAGCTCCATATCAAATAACAGCCCAATCACACCAATGACTTCGCCACGTTTGCCAACAAGGGGCATCTGAATCGAAACGACATAGAGATTGCGATTGTCGATATGGAGCATGCGCGGCGTTCCCACAGCGACTTTGCCCGTTTGCAAGGCTGCTTGAAAACCCTTCAATGTGAAAACATCCTCATCAGCCTCTATGAGTTCTACCCCCCCTGCTTTATCGGGAGTACGGTCAACAACGGTGATGAGCAAATCCTGTCCAAATGCACTCTTTGGATTCAACGCGGGCGTATTTTTGAGATAGAGATACCCAAACAATGACCAACGATTGGAGTCGACCATGTTCTTGACATTGTCCTCAAAGATTCTTTGGTCAATCATATCTCTATTAAGGAGGTCTTGGATATCAGAGTGGCTTGTGCCAAGAGACGCGTAACTTTCATTAATATAACCCTGCGACAAGTTTGCCGAGCGCTTTGCAGCATTATATAGCAATTTCTCTGCCTCAGCGCGCAGCAGATTCGATGAATACATGTTGATGTAAATCACCATCACTGTTAAACAAATAAACACAGCAGCGACAATGGCTAAAATCACCTTTGTACCAATCTTTAACCCGGAAATAAATTGCATGGCTCTCCTTTCAAAAACGAAATTCTATCATAATTTTTGCTAATAACTTGCTCGATTCTGGTTAACAGAACAATAAAAGCTTACTTGCAAAAACTGATAAACTCATGATAAACAGCGCCGACATCGAGCCGCGCATTTTGCGCACGCGCATTGAGATTCTGAAAAATGGCATCTGCGAAATCTTTTGTGATTCCATAATCACTCGGATTGGTCGCGATGTGCAATGTCTCAAAAAGCCGCTCGAGGCGCGACTGAAAAGGTGCAAGCAATTGCCGTGCCGATTCTTCGCAATGCCGCAAAAGCAGGGGCAAGGTGAAGCTGCACGCAAGCCCATGTGGCAAGCCAAGATGCATTGTGAGCGGGTAGCTAATGGCATGCGCAAGCGCCGTTTGTGTGCTGCAAAATGCAAGCGCTGCGTGCATACTTGCGCGCATTTGCATTGTACGTGCGTGTATGTCGTGCAGATTCTGCGCGAGAATCGGGAGATTCTCGAGTGTGAGGCGAATCGACTCGAGCGCATGCATTGTCGCAATCGGGTTTGCGTTTTTGTTCCAGACCGATTCAAACGCGTGGCTTAGGCTATCGAGCGCGCTATGCACGCTTGGCAAAAGCGGCAGGCTCAATGTGAGCTCGGGGACATAGAACGCCGTGTGCGGGAACAGGCAGGAATCGTGCAACGAATATTTGCGCCCGCACGCCTTGTCCCAGATTGTCGCCCACGGCGTGAGCTCCGAGCCGCTGCCCGCCGTTGAGGGAAACGCAAAAATGGGCGCGCTGCCCGCGAGATTCCGAATCTCTAGTGAATCGTTTTGCACCGCAACATCGCCGCGCACGGACAGAAATTTTGCGGTGTCTATCACGCTCCCACCGCCAATGGCAAGAATCGCGCGGTATTGCCCAAGCGAAGCTTTGAGGTTTTGCAGCGCGTCTAGCTCGGGATTGGGCACAACAAAATCCACGACTTGCATGATGTTTGCATGCGCACGCACGCGCTCAACAATCCCGCGCCGCGCGAGGCTCGCAGAGACAATAAGCAGAATCTCGCCTTCAGGCGCAAGCGAAGAAAGCGCGGATTCGAATGTCGTGTCAAACACGATTCGCACGGGGTTATGGTAGGCAAACATCAGCGCTCCAAGAATCCAAAAAGACGTTGCGCGACCTCGCGCGGAGCGATTTTTGGACGCGACAAATCCTTCTTGCTCCCTCTTTGGATTCGCAGCGCCAAAAACACCGCCCCGCCCGCGCTTTGGGCGAGGAATGTTTCGAGCTCATGTTCGAGCTCTTCGAGACTTGCGCAAAGTTTTGCGTGCGCATAGCCGCAAGCCCGCGCCACAGCGGCGAAATCGACAAAAGGCGAGAGGCTTTGTTGCCCGCCCGTGCTGTCGTGGCTTTGGTTGTCGAGCAAGACATGGCAGAAGTTGCCTGCGTTTGCCTCGCGCGCAATCTGTGCGTTCATTGCGAACGCGCCAAGCCGCATAAGCGCCGCGCCATCGCCATCAATCGCGATGACTTTGCGGCACGTTCCATGCGCGATTCCAACACCAAACGTGCCCACACAGCCCATCGAGCCAACCATATAAAGCTGATTGGGCAAATCGCCAAGCTCGTAGAGCTCGCGCCCCGTCTTGCCCGTTGTGGCGAACACAACCGCGCGATTTTGTGCAAGATTCTGAATGCGCTCAAGCGCGGCGAGGCGCGTGGGCAACGCATTGTCTTGCTCGGGCGCTTGCTGCAAGGCAACGGGCGAGAGGCAGGCTTTGCGCACGATGAAAAAGAAGCTTTTACCGCTTCGCAAGACACCCTGTGCATGCGCAAGCTGGGATTCTAGCTCGCTCGAATTCTCGGTCAAAAACGCATAGTCCATCTCACACAATGCAAGAAGCTTGTCGGTGATTGCGCCCATTAGGTTATGCTGCGGCTCGTCTGTGTTGTGCCCGTTTGAATCGCGCTCGCCGCGCAACGAGACAAAGCCGAGAATGGGAATCTCAAAAGTATGATTGAGGCTTGTAAGTGGGCTTAGTGCATTAGATAGCCCGCTGTTTTGCAACAACACGACACCAAAGCGGCGCGGACTGCTTTGCAAATGCGCGAGGCTTATGCCGCTGGCGAGCGCCACGGCATCTCCCTCGTTGTTTGCCATTGCGAAGCGCCCATTGTTGAGCGCGTAATTAAACAGCGGCGCGAGAAAGCTGCACGGCACACCGCTAAAGTCTTTGCAGCCCATGCGCAACAGCAAATCGCCAAGAATCTCGGTTTGTAGCATTGGTATTTCCTTATCATGTTCGGTTTTGGTGTGTTGGCATTGTACGCAAACGCGCCAAAAATTGTGCATAAAATCGCCATTGCGCAAAAATCTTTGGCGCTTGAAGGCGGACGATGCTTGTTTCGTATTCCAAAGCCTTTGCGAGCCGCGCAAAAAGCGCTGGGTTGGCGGCAAGATAGGCGAAGAGGTCGTCTTCGCTCACCTTGTGAGCTGCCATATTCTGCTGTTGCAAGCCACACCATGCCTCAAGCTGCCGCATTGCCTCTGCAATCATGCCTCTTTTTACCTCATCAAGCTTTGCGAAACGTTGCGCCTCGCATGCCTTGCAATACCAACGCGCCGCGCCTCCGCTGTTGCTTGCAACAAAATCAAAAGGCACAGAATCGCCAAAGCCAAAATATTCGAGCCGTTGTGCATTGCTATATTATGAGCAAATCCTGCCCCCCCCCCCGAACATCATGGGTAAAAGCGACATTATTTGTCGCTTTTACAGCCCGACCAAAAAGCGCACCAACATTAAGTGTGAGCGGGTAGAGCAAGGATTCTCTACCATAGAGTTTTGCCTCGTAAAATGCGCGGTTCTGCTCGCGCGGCGGCACGAAGCCAAATTGCTGCGCAAGGCGCGTCATCGTTGCGAACGCATTCTCGGGCAGAATGGCGCTCATATCGATGATTGTAAGGCTAGAGATTGTCTCTTTGAGTGCCTCAAAACTGCTTGTGTAGGTGCAGATACACGTGAGATTCCGCTGCTTATCGCTTTCGCGCACATAATCAAAACCGCCAACATGTGTATAATCGCCATCGATAAGCGCTACCCAGAGATGTGCGGCGCGTATATCGGGTCTGTCTGTCGTTTTCATCTCCAGACACTCTGTGTCGTAGCCCAAACAATAGGGCTCTTTTGGAAGCTGCAACACGCCGTCTTTGTCAAGAATCGCGCCATGATTCCAGAAACGATACAGATTAATATGCGAGCAGATGACAGAGATTGGGTCGCGCACAAGCAGCAGTGCGGGAACCTTTTGGGTAATCTTTGCATAAATTTTGTTTTCTTTTTCAAAATTGCACGAATCAAAGCTCAAAGCCATGCATTGATTCTTTGGCAATGTCCAAAGGTTTTTGAAAATCTCGAAACAAAATTGTGCATAATTGCTCCGCAACATAAAGATACGAATGAGCCGCACACCACATTTTTGCAGAAAGACCCACAACGCATTATGCCCATTGCCATGCGAGGTGAGGACGATAAAGCAATATTTTGGCGGGAAACGTACATGCAAAAAGTCGAGAAATGCGATAAAGAGGCGCAAAAGGAAGTTTTTCATGGTATTGTTCCCTTATTTTGTTTTAAATTGTTTCATTAGGGACATAAAGGCTTCTCGTAATTGGCTGTTTAGTATTCCAGCGCCCCCTTCAATATAAACCTTTATTCTATTATCCAAAACGATTCCCTCCAATCTCCCCTCGTGTCCATAGAAACACTAAGCGGAATCTTAAAACCACAAGCTTGCACCCTACGCCGTCCCCGGAATGAGTCGCAAAATCTCCTCAACCTTGAGGCATTGGGGCTCAATTTCGCTGCTTCGGTCATGCGCAAGGATTCCGTTGGCGACATTGCGCATCGCGACAAAGCTCGCACGCAAGAGGTGATTGGCATAGATGATGATATTCACGCCCGCATTCGCAAGCTCTTTGGCGCTAATGGTGTTGAAACTTGTCGGGACGACAACGATTGGCGTTGTGCTGTCTTTGGCGCGAAAGCTCGCGACAAACTCCAAAACCTCGTGCGGAGTTTTGGCGCGCGAGTGAATCATGATTCCGTCCGCCCCCGCATCGCGATAAGCAAAAGCGCGATTGAGCGCGTCCTCTTGCCCCTTGTCAAGAATCAGCGATTCGATTCGCGCGATAATCATAAAATCTTGCGTAATCTGCGCCTTTTTGCCTGCCGTAATCTTATCGCAAAAATCAGCGACATTCTCTTGCGTTTGCGGCACGTCGTTGCCCAGCAGCGAGTTTTTCTTAAGACCTGTCTTGTCTTCGATAATCACAGCCGACACGCCTGTTCGCTCAAGGCTGCGCACGCTAAAGCCAAAATGCTCAATCCGACCGCCTGTGTCGGCGTCATAAATCAGCGGTTTTGTCGTTACCTCGAAAACCTCATTAATCGTCTGCAAGCGACTGCTAAGCTCGACAGCCTCGATGTCAGGCTTGCCACGTGATGTCGAATCCGTCAGCGAGCTGCTCCAAAAGCCATCGAACTCAACCTTTTGCCCGTTGTCCATACAAAAAGCTTCTTGCACAATCAGCGCGCTAATCGCGCTGTGCGCCTCGCAAATGCGAATCGGCGCTTTAGCGCGCACAAGCCGCCGCAAGAGGCTAAGGCGCGCGTTGGTGGCGATTCCAAGTGCGCGTGCGTTTTCGTTGAGTTGCGTGCTGCTAATGCCCGGTGTGTAGGCAACCTCGAGTAGCTCGCCGCACCCAAGCTCGCGCAGCAGCGCAATCACCGCCTCGCGCTCAACAGCTTGTTTGCCGCTTTTCCAATCATCGCCATGCACAACAAAGCGCGGCAGCAGCGCACGGATATTCGGCGCATAGCTCAATGTTTCTTGCGGAATCACCCTATCAACAAATTGCAGGCTCTCCACAACCGCTTTGCGCTGCTCGAATGTCATATAGGGCAGCCGTTTATAGGACGCAATCGCGCTATCCGTCAGCAGCCCAACGACTACAACCGCCCCAATCTTGTCTGCCGTCTCGCGCGCAACGCGCAAGATGTTGATATGCCCGGGGTGAATGAGGTCTGCACTCATTGCAACATAGACATTAGGCTGCATGCACGCTCCTTGCGAGCGCTAGCGGGGCAGCAGCGCTAAAACCTACTCTGCGGCCCCCCCCCCCGCAGCCTCTGTGGCAACGCTGTTTGTGAGTGTTTTCATTATGTCTCTCTCATTGTGAGTTTCTAGGATTCTAATTATAGCGCAAAATTTTGAAAGATGAAAATCTGCTGTTGTTGCAAACGAGTCGCGCAAGCACGGCAATCAATAAGTAAGAGCCCCTATTTTGTCGTTCTGAACTCGCGTAAGCGAGTGAAGAATCTCACTGTTGTTGAAATCATTGAGATGTTTCGCTCACGCTCAACATGACAAATAGAATCTTTGGAGGTGCGGTTTTAACCGCACAAAAAATATCAAAATCGTATACCAACCAAAGTGCGACTAAAGTCGCACCTCCATTTTCATCGTCTGCAAAATAATTCCCCCTCCCTTGCGGAGGGGGTAAGGGGGTGGGTTATAAAATATGTCATGTTGAGCGCTAACGTTGCATCTCATAATTTCCACAAATCACACAATCACCTCAAACGGATACCCATTCTCTTTAATCATCTTCAAAACTTCCAAATCATAAGTCGCATTGCCCACAATCACAGCCGTGATTCCTTGCTCAATCGCCTGCTCGGGGCTTAGAATCGGCAAGCCCGAGACTGCCATAAAATTCCCTTGTTTTTCGGGATTCATATCAATAAAACATCGAATCTGCTTAGGTTGTTCTAAGAGATAATAAAAAACGACAGCGGGATTTCCCGCTGTCCATATTCCAACCGCATTCAAAGCTGCAATCTTTTGTTGCCATTCTTTCCATTGTTGTGAGTTATCGCTATTTTTTCTAAATAATGATGTCTCTGTGCAAGGATACGATTTTGAATCGATACTTTTAAGACGCGCACAGATGAGCTGAAATGCACCCTTTTCAAAACATCGCAATGTTTCGAGCACTTCAAAGCCTGAACGTTCGAAGAGTTTGACTAAAGATTTTGGCGAAAAGTAATTGCAATGCTCATAGATGAACTGATAGAATCTCTCACGTGATAAGGAATTTTCGATATAAGGCACTTCAAAAACAACAAGGGGATTCTTTTCTCCCTTGCGTAATGTGCGGTTGATAGATTGCAAAAAGCTTAGAGGATTTGGAATGTGCTCAAGAACAAATCGGCACAAAACTAAGTCAACATCTTTATGTAACGCAAATTCACTATAATATTCACTAAAAATAGCGACATAATCGCCGAAATCATCTGGCAAACTTAAATTACGTTTTGCAAAACTTGGTTCATAGCCGATTCCTTTGGAATCTGTCGCTTTAGCGATTGTATAGAGCGCATGCGCATCGCCACAACCGATTTCAAGAATCTTTGCATTGCGAATCTGATAATTGTTTTGCAGATGTGAGACAAGGAAATCGAGATGTTTTTGAAACAATGGCGAATGATTGAGACTAAACGCATAATCTTGATATGCAACAAGGCGAAAGTCAAAGGCAATATTCTCCATAAACCCGCATTCTTGGCATTGGATAAGATTCAAATGACCCCTTGGCGCGCGCTTTGCTTCATCTCTATCATGGTAAACTGCGTTGGCGCTTGCGGCAATGTTTTCGAGCGTTAGTACGAGCTTGAGACGAGATGAGCTGCAAATGGAGCAGTAATGATGATGAGCGATTGAATGACTCATTTGTTTTCCTTTTCTATAATTGGATTCTATGAATCAAAAAGATTTAAAAATTTTTCCAAACAAAAGAGCTGCCATTTTTGGTCTCCGCTAAGTCCAATATGACAATTTTGGATAAATTCTTGTCGCTGTGGTCCCTCCCAATTTTTGAGCCAAAAATCAACTTCTCGTGGCATTGGAATCTTGTTTGGAATGGGAATATCAGGGTATCTTTTTCTAAAGAGTTCCCGAACAAGATATTTAGGTTCTCCTCCGCGCACGCGTTGTAAATCAAGCGGGGTTGCCATTTTTGCCTTTTGGGAAGGGTCGAGATAGCCCATATTGTTTTTTTGAAAGATATGCCAATATGATGTGCTCGATTCTGTTGCAAAGATTTCCTCAACAAATCGTACAAAGTCAATCTTGTTTTCTTGGATTCGATATGGCTCAAAAACATCACGTGTATCCACCCATTCTTTCAAGACAAGCTTGGGGTCTAAGAAAGTATAGAAATCCACAAATGCGTCAAAATCCCAATCTTTAGAAAGCAATCTGTCCATTCCGCCAAAGACTAAATCAAAGCTTTCTCCCAAACACATGGTGGTAATGCCTAGTTTCTTTGCCTTGTCTAGGAGTATGTCAATCAGAACTTCGATTGAATGGAACGGGACGCCATCGAAGCGAAAAATATCGGGCATACGTCTTAGAATCTCGTCCCAATGTACCTCTACGATGATGTGTTCTAATCCATAAGCTTCTGCATATTTTCGCGCTTGAATCGTTTCGTCAATGCTGGATTCTGACGCAATACACTTGAGCGTAAAAGCCTTTGCACCTTTTGGGAGATACGAAGCGACAATCGCCGAATCAATTCCTCCACTCAACATCACTCCTGTGGTTTGCGGATTAAGATTTTTCATCTTATCGGCGATGTAGGAGTCCAAATGCTCCACATCAGCAATCAAATCACCTTGCCAATCGGGCTGAAAAACGCGATGTCGCAGATTTGGAAAGAAATTCTTATCTTCTCGTGCGATATAACGAAACGCGAGATAATGACTCATGCAATAAACCTTATCCGTATGTTGCTTTGAAGTTTGAAAATTCATTGTGTCTCCTTTGTTTTTAATTTTCCGTGAATTTAATCCTTGATTCCAAACAAATCTTGATTGTTCGTGCGCTTTTTGCGCAAGGGAATGGGCGGATACCATTCCTCTTTAATGTTCTTCTCCAAATAATCTTTAAGTTTCTGCAAAAGCGGGTCATCATGCACACTTAGAAGTTGCATCGCATACCCATGTCCCTTTTTATAATACGCCTCGCAAAGTGCTCCAAGACAATGGTTATAGCACAACGCGATTCCAACACCATCGGGGTCATAGACAGAACCTGACATAATAAGGGTATTGTAATTCGCCTGTGGAACGCGCCAATCTTTGCCATAAAATTCTTCAAAATGTTTGTCAAGATGACCAAATGTCCAGAATGTTTCGCCTGCATATTCGATTTGACAACGTCCTGTGTTTGTAAAATGGTTTTGCAATACTTTGCCGTTTTTGTCAAGCCCTATAATGAGCCTATTGCCTTCAACCTTGCAGAAGAAAAAATCAATCGTTGTGCCGGTGGGCACATGTACAACGCTAATGTTCCATTGCCCTTTTTCTCCCACAATGTCCTCTTCGGTATAGTTACAAACAAAGTTATAGTGGCGGAGCGTATGAATGAGCTCGGCTCGTGGAACTCCCCACGGAATCCCTAAGTCAACGTCTTTATCATGCGGTAAAATATCACCATCACGATAGATTCCAAGAATTGTACCTCCAGCTAATAAAAAAGGCACACCAATTTCATCAAGTGTTTTCTTGATAGCAAGCAGCCCAGCCTTTGCGCTCCCTTGGTCCATAAACTCTTGCGCCTTTGGCGCTGCCTTAGACAATGGATTTGCGATAATCGTTCTAAAACCTTTGCGAAAATGTGTAATCGCATTGTGCATATCTCCCATTTCGATATAGATGAGTCCGATATTGTTCAAGATTCCTGCATGGTTGCTCGCGTTTTCGTTCAAAAACGGAACAAGTTCTAGCCCCTTTTGATAATCACCAAGTGCAATCAAAACATTCATATAGAGTGCAACAAGAGTTAAATTGTCTTGATGGTTTGGATAGAGTGGCTCGACAATATTCTTTGCAGCATTTGCATTGTGCATTCCAAGATAGGTTTGTGCAAGCATGAGTTGGAGTTCAATGCTTTGAGGATTGCGCGCAATGCCATCGTTGAGCGCCTCAATCGCATGGATTGTGTGGTTGAGCTTTGTGTAGGTTTGCGCCAAACCAAGATAGTTTGCTGCAACAGGATTGCTCACAACAAGTCTATGATATTCGGCAAGTGCTTCTTGATATTTTCCTGCTGCATAGAGTTGTTGCGCTGTGGCATTGTCAGCAAATGATACGGTCGTTGTGGTGGTGAATGACATGTTAACTCCTTTTAGTCTTGAGCATGCGTTTTAGAGATAGATTTTAATTCTTCAAGTGTCAATTGCACACCCGGAGGTATGGGCTTGCCACTTGTGCCATAACAATAATAACAAGCCTCCATTGGGCTAGGATTATCTAAAAAATTTTTTAATGTCAAAAAATCAAAAGTTGGTAGATAAGTTTGATTATCTGCCCCCCCCCCGCGCTCATTTGATGCGTTTGTGCGATAGTCGCAAACGCTCTTTTAGCATGAGGGCGCACAAGGATTCCATCGTAAGCGCCCATACTAAAACCTTGTGCAATATGTGCTACAACACCCCTAGAACATCGCGAAATCAAACCATTTTCCATTGTCAGACAATTACGACCAAAAAGACATGCATCAAAAATCTTTTGAACAACATCATCTCCCAAACGTTCCACATCTTTACCCCCACAATCTCTCCATTGGCTATCGCTATGGACATAATGATGTGTGAAATAAGGAATCGCATGTGCAGCAAGAACTGCTTCTAATCTCTGCGCGCTTTTATGGTTAACCGCTCCATAATCCGAAAGTCGTACAGAAATTTTACCGCTTTGTTTGATGATAGCAAGCAAAGAATCTTTGGGAATCATCGTTGCATTTGTTGCAATCGTAACTTGATGAATGCGCGGATTGTTGGCGATATATTCTAAAATCTGCAAAGCATTTGGGTGGAGAAAAAACTCACCACCTTGGAGCTGCAAACGCAA
Source organism: uncultured Helicobacter sp. (assembly GCA_947177485.1). GTDB lineage: Bacteria > Campylobacterota > Campylobacteria > Campylobacterales > Helicobacteraceae > NHYN01. The sequence continues at coordinate 3,465 of CAMWUR010000011.1, read as the reverse complement.
AATTTGACATTCATCTGTAATCGCCTGCAAGTCTTGGCAGATTTCTTCATGAGGGTAAAAAGGAATTGTCTTGGCAAGATAGGGCGAAAAATTCGCGCAATTCTTGCACTTTAGGCTACAATTTTGCCCCGTAATCACAACGATATTCCGAAGTAAGTAAGAATGAGCCTTTAATAGTCTCTCTTTTAGCTTTGATTGTGGTAACAGCTGAATCAATGTTTTTATTACCAAATATTTTTTATTACTCTGATATGAATCACGTATTTTTTCTAATGTTTTTTGCATCATTGTTGTTCCTTTGATTGTGATTGTAATAGAGTGATGATTTTAGCTAGAGCTAAAATCTGTAATATGAGGATTGTCAAGAAAATGGAAAAAGAAAAAGAGGCTAAGGCGGAGATTATGGGATGTCTAATGAAATAATTCGGCCCCCCCCCCGCACGCGATAGACATCAAAGATATTCACGAACACATTAAGATTATAGACCATGAATTTTTCCCATGCATTGAATGCGCTCAAATCATTATCTTTAAAAATATGCGCATTGAGTTGGGGAGAAATAGGAGATTCTTTGTCCCACAATGCAAAAGGAACAGGAAAACCCTTTTTAGCACGATAGATAATCGATTCTGGGAGATAGGATTTAGCAATCTCTTTGAGCAAGAATTTCGATATACAATGCGTATCGCTCAATGATTTGTAATTATCGATTGAGATAGGATTAGGAATATTTTCATGATGTGAAATTTGGAGCTTGAGTTCAAATGGCAAAGAATTGACAAATGAAAGCAAGGCAGAATCCAAAAAGACAAACCCTTCTTTAAATCCATTATAACGCAACGCATTCATTCCTCGCTCAATCAGCCCTCGTGTGTGTAATGTTTGGATAAAATACAACATCACATCTTGTATTTTATCTGGCAGTTTCTCTGCATCAAAAAGCGGCGCAATCATCTCGCAATCATCGACTAAATAACGTTCATGGACGAGCGAGCGGAATTTTTCGGTAGAAAAATAACGATATTCTTGCATAATCGTTCTAAAAAACTGCCGTTTATCGCCCTGATAAGCTAGATACATTGCAAGATTATGTGAATACCCACCAAATAAATCATCAGCCCCTTCACCGCAAAGTACAACATCGCAACAATCAAGGCGCGCTTTTGATTCAGCGATTGCCAAAGGAAGTTCATTTGGGTGCAGCGGAGCAGCTTTTTGTTTAATGAGCGAAGGGAGCAAGGACGATTCTCCAAAATAATCATCGGCATGCAGAATCTGTTTATAATGTCTATCAGAAAAAAGCTTTGCAACTTCATCAGAATATGCAAATTCATCATCGCCATAAAATCCCATGCTATATGTATAAATCTCTCGTTGTGGAAAGATTCTTTTGCACATCGCAACAAGCAAAGAGCTATCGATGCCCCCACTTAGCAATATTCCTATGCGCGCTGCATTGCCTACCTTAGAATCGAGCGATTCGAGCAAGAGATACTCTGCTATATCAATAGCTTTTTGTAATGATAGATTGCGTTTGCTAAAAGTCAAAACATCGTCTATGGATTCTATCCAATCACTCTTGCGAAAGAAGCCATTAAACATTGTATATTGCAAGACAGGATAGCGAAAAGTAAAAAAGCTTGTGATGCCATATTTGCTATAATCACTAAATCCATAACGTGTAATAGCTTGCGATAAATCATCAAATCTATCATCAGGAAAACGATAGAATGTATTTTGGATTCCAAAAAAATGTTGTAAGTCCATAAATATCCTTTATACGTTTCTCAATTTTGTCAAGGTTTCGTTTAGCAAAGTTGAGCTTGTCCCCTTTGTGTAGGGGAAATACACTACACGCACACCCACAGCCCGAAATTTAGATTCCATTGCATTCCAACTTGGTGAGTTATACCAATCATCGCCAACAAAGAGCATGTCAAAACGTAGCTTTTCCCACATTTTGTATTTATCGATATCTTCTTGAGCAATCGCTGCATCGACATATTTAATATTGCGCACAATTTCGATGCGTTCGCTAAAAGGAATCACCGCAACTTTATTCTTATATGAAACAAGTTCGTCAACAGTAACGCCAACAATGAGCTTATCGCAAAGTCCTTTTGCATTTTTCAGTAGATTTAAATGCCCGATATGGAATAAGTCATAGACACCACTTGTATAACCGATAATCATTTTACCTGACATATCGCACCTCTCCTATAATTATCACACATTAATATGAGAAAACATGTGTTCATATTAAAATTCAATTTAGCCTCTTTTAATGAGAATCACGCCGCCATTATCCCCAATAGGCGCAACAGAAATGCGCATTTTTGCAGCAAAACAATCCACAGCCTGCTTAACACCGACATAGCCTGTGCTAAAATAATCATCAACCAAAATCACGCCGCCATTGACCAAACGCGGGTAGAAAAATTCAAGCCCTGCAAGGATTGGGTCGTGTAAATCGGTGTCGAGACTAACAAAGCAAAATCTCTCGTCTTCGAGCCCGCGCGCGGTGTCGGGAAACCAACCTTTGCGCACAACGCAACGTTGGACATGCGGCATTTTGGACAAAACGAGCTCGACAGACGTGTTTGCAAAATGCCCCGCACCAATATTTTGCGCCCCTTTGTTTTCATTTTGCAAATCTATCGCTGCAAAGCCCTCGAACGTATCCATAAGATAGAGTATTTTCTCGGGAAAGCTCGCGTTGATATGCCGCGCAAAATCGCCACGATAAACGCCGACTTCGGCACAATTGCCTTCAAGATTGCGTTCTTTGGCGAGCGTTGCAAAATTTTGCAAAAAGACTTTGCGCGCCCAGACATTGTGTTCGGTATAGCTCCTATCGATTTTATGCGGTGCGATTCCCTGCTCCAAAAGCTGCGCGACAACTTCATTAAACCCCGTGTGCGTTGCGACAACGACTTTGTCAAACTCGGTTTTTAATAAAGCATTTGGGTGCAGGATATTAAAACTCATCTCTGCCCCCCCCCCCGCAGGCTCTAATGTACAAGCTGTGCCATGTTTGGCAGAATCATTATCAACAAAATAGAGAATGTTGTCGCCCTTTTGCAAGCAATCGAGCGCATATTTATGCCCATACAAGCCTGCACCAAAAATAATAACATTACTCATGCTATTTTCCTTTGAAATGAAGATGTGGTTTTGGAGAATCTTTTGGGGATTCTTTTAAGTGTGGATTGAAAAAGAAGCTTTGTATGATATTCTTTTGTCATTGCGCACATTTGAGGCATGCGCGCAATACAATCAAGAGGAATCTTATGTAAAGTTTGTCTCGCGTTTAGACTAACGGTGGATTTTTTTGCAAAGGATTCGGATAAAGAAATCGTCTGTGTCGCCAAACGGGGCGAAGCCTGTGTTTTCGGCTGCAAAGAAACAGCTAAGGGGGGGGGGGGGGGGGGGGGGGGGGGGGGGGGGGGGGGGGGGGGGGGGGG